>CAJQKG010000213.1 GCA_905478845.1 uncultured Luminiphilus sp. | reverse complement strand
CACTGATCGGGGGATAGACTCATAAAGACCGACTCACATCAAACCATTCACAACTCAGCGAAAACACACTTGAGACCTTTAAGTAATGGGCCTTCTACAAAAAAACCTACGCAACGCGCCGCATGCCACAGTACCTCAACAAAACGGGTCAGGACGGCCTACCGTGCAATGGGTGCGATGGCCGGAGCAGCAAGCGCACGCTTTCGTCAACTCCGAGCACGCTATCGTCGCAACGCCATGATTATCGATCATTTTGCTGGGACCGCCAATGCGGCCCCGAATCGACCCCACGGGTTGCTGTGGCTCGCGCTAAAACGGAAAAACTCTTGGGAGTAACAGCAACACCACACTCGAATAAGCCAGCGACACCAGCCAACCAAATCGAATGTAGTCCTGACGCGAATAGCCACCAAGATTCTGCACCATCAGATTCGTGGCATAACCATAGGGGGTGAGAAACGAGGCACTGCCACCCAGCGCTACTGCCATCACAAACGCCATCGGCTCAACACCCGTTGTCACGGCGATGGAGTAGCCGATCGGAAACATCAATGCGGCAGCGGCGTTATTGGTCATCAACTCCGTCAGGGCCAGCGTCAAGCCGTAAATCAGCACCAGCATCATGGTTGGTGAGAGCCCCGCGAGTACCGGCGAGAGACCCGACATCGCCGTCTCCATCAGTCCTGAATTGAGCACGGCCTGAGAAATAGCCAGCGCTGACGAGACAATCAACCACATTTCAAAAGGGAAACGTCGGCGTAATTCAGCCGCACTAAACAACTTGAGCGACAACATCAGCAGCAGCAGAAACATTAACCCGGTCGACAAAGGCACCCAACCGGCGATAGAACAACCCACTGCCGCGGTCATTCCCACGGCAGTGATGACACTCTTTGTCGTCGAAAGACTATGGCTGGCAACACTATTATCAATAATCAGAAAATTTCGACTCAAATTACTGCGCTTTTGAAAGTCTGCTCCCACCGCCAGCATCAGCGAGTCGCCGGCTCGCAGGGAGATGTTGCCCAACTTTCCTGATAAGCGCTCGCCATCGCGATGAAGACCCACGACGGCCGCATCAAAACGTGACCGAAACTCACTTTGCTTAATCGTCAGGCCAACGACTGGCGCACCGGGTAACAAAACCACTTCGGTTAAGTTAGTGCCTAACAAACCTTGATCCAGCGCAAAGGATCGCAAGCCGTGAAAGCGCTCTAAAACACCCACTTTTGTGACATCGCCTGAAAAAATGAGTCGGTCACCGGCTTCTAGGTATTCATCGGGCATGACCGGCGTCATCAATCGTCCTTGCCGCACCAGTTCCACTAAAAATAAATCGCCGAGATCTCTCAGTCCGTTTTCCAATACGGTATTGCCCACCAATCGAGAATCATCGGCGACCACCATCTCGATCAAAAAGTCATGGGTCTGGGCGTACGCCTCGTGACTCACTGGGAGGACTCGGTGCATCAATAGCATCGCAGCCAATCCCGCCATCGCCGCCGGCAATGCCACGGGTAAAAAGGCAAAAAAAGCGATGCCGCTACCGGTCAGATCCTCCAAAAAACTGCTGACGATGAGATTGGTAGACGTACCGATCAGCGTCAGCGTCCCTCCCAGGATGGCCGCATAAGAAATGGGCAATAAAATCTGGCTTGCGGCATGGTACGGATTCTTTCTTAACGTGCCGGCGAGCGTTGCAACCACGGCCGTATTATTCACGAAAGCGGAAAACAACATGGTCATACCAGACAGGCCTAAGAGGGTTTTAGGTAATGATCGCCTCACGACATAATGAGACAAAGACAACAACCACGGCAGCCGCTCAAGGCCGAGGGAAACCATCAACAACAGCAGCAAGGTCACTAGCCCCTCATTGGTCGCCTTCGCCATGACGCTCGACAGGTCAATGGAACCCGCCATGACACAAGCCGCCATCGCTGCCGAGAATAATAGCGGCGGCGACCATCGACTGAATATAAGACACCCGATTAATGCCGCTACAATCAGGGCAATTAACACCTGCTCCATCAATTCTCTGCTTTCGTCTCCGTTGACTGCCAGAATACGCTTTCTTTAGGTGACAGAAAAAGGCCCAAATCTGGTCATCCTCCCGCTTCACCGCTAGACTCCAAGCTGTGGGTTTGCCACTAGACTACAATTTTACGCAGTAAAAACTGTGTTGTTATCACACCAAAAGGAGACCACGATGCTTGCGTACACCACTCTTGGCGTCACTGACTTTGAGCGAGCCAACGCCTTTTATGCTTCGTTATTCAGCATCATCGATGTCGGCCACGTCATGGGCAATGAGCGTATCGCGCTCTATGGAACCGATGTACAAAACCCGATGCTGGCCATTTGCATTCCTTATGATGAGAAGGCAGCCAGTATCGGTAATGGCACGATGGTCGCGATCCGTGCAGGCAGTCGAGCAGCCTGTGATGAGCTATACGCCAAAGCGATCGCCTTAGGCGCGACCTGTGATGGCCCCCCGGGGGAGCGCGTGCCTGATTTCTTTTATGGCGCTTATGTCCGTGACCTCGATGGCAATAAGCTCTGCTTCTGCCAGATGGGCGCCAACTGACGCGCTCGCATTCGTTACAAATTTTACTCGGACACTTTTTTATGCGCTTTGTCCCCACTGTAGCCTGTGTTGCCCTATGGTGCTGCGTGACGCTTTACAGCGCCATCGCCGCGGCCCACACCAAGACCGATGTGATCACGGTTGAGAACGGCGATACGATTACCGGTGCCATCGACTCGATGACTGCCGGAAAATTAGCCCTCAACACCGACTATGCCGGCGTGATCAAGATTAAATGGCGTGAGGTCCAGCAAATTGACAGCCGTTACGTCTACGAAGTGCGTCTCGACGACGGGGAACGACTTTATGGTCGCTTCGCCAAGACAGAGGAGAGGAGTGTACTCACTTTCAAGGTTCGCGGCGGCGAGCGGCAACTGGATCTAGAGGATATTGTTGAGATTCGCTCTATCGAAGAGCAACTGGTCGATCAGTTAGATCTCAAAGTGACCAGCACTATTTATGCTGACCCGAACGCCGTTACGTTATCCCTGTCGACTTCTGGCACCTACGATACGCGGGGGGGACGTACGGGTTTTTCTGGACGAATTGACGACAACCAGACAAAGGCCCTTAACGCGGAGGGTGACACGGTGAAGAACACTCTCAATAGCTCAAATTTCACCCTCTATCGCGAATTTTGGCGGTCGCGTGGTGCCGCGCAGTCCTATCGCGTGCTCAATGCCGTCTATTCTTCCAATGATGCGCTCGGTGTTGATCACCGGTTCTCGATGGGTGTCGGCGTAGGGCGCTATTTCATACAGGAATTAGGGCATGAACTGGCCGTTTCCACGGGTATTCAGGGTGTGCAGGAGCGCACGTTTTCTTGCGACGAACCCGGACTTGGCGACGGCATAAACGGGGAACCCATTGATTGTGTCAATCCAAAGAATGGGGATGGGGACCTGATCGATAATGCCGCTGAGATGTTTTTTAACATGCAGTGGCACCTCTACAGCTTCGCCTCTCGTGACATGGATATTTCCATGGTTGGCAACGCTTACCCGTCGCTGTCTGAATGGGGAGATCTGAGAGGCGATTTAAATTTGATGTTGAGTTGGGAGCTGTTTCCGAGCTTCTACTGGAGTATCAACGCACGCACTGAATTTGACAGTTCTGCGGACCAACGAGGGCAACTGAAAATAGATACGACCGACTACACCATCACTACCGGCATTACTTGGAGCTACTAGGCGGGCTCCTCTCCCGATCGCTTTGCTGGTGGCTCAGATGCCGTCAACATATGCACGTCGCGCTGCGGAAACGGAATGCTAATCCCCTCTGCGTCGAATCGTTGTTTAACCGACTTGTTAAGTGCCCACAGCGTCTCCCAGAACTGCTCGGTTCTCACATAAGCGCGTACCATAAAGTCGATCGAAGAATCACCAAAGTGCTTGACCCGCACGATCGGTGGTGGCGTTGTCAGGAAGCGCTCATCAGCGGCGATCAACTCTTCCAATACTCGCTGTACGTGATCTAGATCCTCGCTATAACTCACGCCGTAAATCACATCGGTACGACGAAGATGCTGTCCCGTGAAGTTCATAATGACACCACCCCAAATCTTGCTGTTTGGGATAATGAGCACTCGATTATCAACGGTCACAATCGTCGTGTTGACCAAGTTCATTTTGCGGACCTCGCCTTCCACATCCGCCGCAGAGATGAAGTCACCGGTGTCGAACGGTCGATACGCCAAAATCATGGCACCTGATGCAAAATTGGCTAGCGTATCTTGCAGGGCGAAACCGACGATAAAGCCAATGACCCCTAATCCCGCAATGAGTGGGGTCACGGAAATGCCAATTTGAGACAACGCCACCAACATCCCAATTAAAAACACGACGGTGCCTGCCATCGAAATCAAGGTCTCCCTCAGTAATTGAGAGACCGACTCCTCGGCGTTTTTCAGCGCACGCGCTGTCAGGCGCTTTGCGATTCGTGACAAGGCGCGAGAGAGAATCACAATGACCACGAATAAAACAAAAGAAATCGCCGCACCGATGCCCCGAACCGAGAGCCAATCTCGGACCTCACCGGATATCTCAGCGTATAAGACATTGATGACGGCAGTGTCGACTAACGTCAGCGCCAAACCTCGACGCTCTTCAATCAGCGTCCGCCGCATTTCCAGCGTATCGCCGCCCAAGAGCTCGAGTTGTGTCACCACCTTTCTCAAGCGCTTGGTTGCCAGTTCTAATCTTTCGGACTCAAATCGCGCTGCCTGAAGCAGATCTGCGTCGGTGCCATCAGCAGCGCTTCGAGCTGAGAGCATGCTGAGACCGTGCCGATGAAGGTGCACAAGCCCCAACATCTCATCGCCAAAATAGGTCAGCGTGCTGATGACTTTTTTCCTGAGATCGGTTTCCTCTAGCTCAAGCGTCTTCATTAACAGCGTGAGGTCAGAAGCGAGTGACAGGTACTGAAGGCGTTGCCCATCTAATAACTCGCCCAGTGACTCCTCACTCAGTAACGCAGCGCCCGACAGGCTCGCTTGGCGAGCCAGTGACTGATTCAATCTCTCGGTCAAGCTGGTAAAACGAAGGATCAGCGTTTGCTCTATCTCAATGCCTCGGGCCTGTACGAGTTGCCGCAGCGTCGCCCTCTCGGGGGCGTCCTCTGGCTTTGTCAGAACACGCTGCGACAGCGACATGATATTTTTGAGTAAATTAATGGTCTTTTCGTCGAGCCGAATTTCTAGCGTTCGACGACGCTCTGGTGAATCTGGCAGCGGCATTGCCTCAAAGGCATGCAGTGATTTTACCTCGTCGTAGACTTCCTCTGAGAGTTGCGCAATCGTCATCTCAGACTGAGGCCGGGGTACGAGCAACTCTCGCTCTTGCGCTGCTGCGGCAGTAGCGCTGACGATGGCCACCAGAGCGATCGCACTGAGCAACGCAAAGTGACATCGTGTTACAGCGTTATGGTACATGCAGCTTCCCCTCACTTTATCCCGCGGCTCGACGCCGCTCGACGGCTTGAGCAAGATGACGCAGTGTGGCCGCTGTCTGGTCCCAATCCATACAAGGATCAGTAATACTTTTGCCGTATTCCAGATCATCGATATTCACCACATCTTGCCGGCCTCCCTCGATGAAGCCCTCCAGCATCAATCCGACGATACGATGATCCCCCCGCTCTACCTGCGACGAAATATCTTCGGACACGGCCACTTGGAGAGTGGGCTTTTTACGACTGTTGGCATGGCTGGCATCAATCATGATGGCCTCTGGGAGTGACGCTTTGCGCAGCATGGCACAGGCATCGTCGACCGAGAACATATCGTAATTGGGCTGTGGGCCACCGCGCAAGATGAGGTGGCAATAGGGGTTACCCGCCGTTTCGACGATGGCACACTGCCCTCTTTTGGTGACAGACAAAAAGTGATGTGAATGCTGCGCTGCGCCAATGGCATCGACAGCGATCTGGATATTGCCACCGGTACCGTTTTTAAAGCCTACTGGGCAGGAGAGTCCGCTGGCCAGCTCGCGATGACTCTGGCTTTCGGTTGTCCGCGCGCCAATCGCACCCCAGGCAATTAGATCCGCGATGTACTGCGGTGAGATTAAATCCAAGTATTCCGTCGCGGTGGGCAGCCCCATGGCGTTGATTTCTAGTAGCAGCCCTCTGGCTCGGCGCAGTCCTTCGTTCACGTCAAAAGAATTATCGAGGTGCGGGTCGTTGATCAGCCCCTTCCAACCCACCGTCGTGCGGGGTTTTTCAAAATAAACACGCATCACCACCAACAGCTGATCTGAAACCGTCTTATTTAATTCCGCAAGACGTCCAGCGTAATCAATCGCCGCTACCGGATCATGAATCGAACAGGGGCCTACGACAATAATCAGACGATCATCGGTCTTCTCGAGTACCGACTGAATCGCACCGCGAGACGCCGTGACGTGCTCTGCCACGGCGCCTTGAGCAGGCATTTCTTCAATCAGTTGCTCAGGGATTAATAACTCACGCAATTTGCGGATGCGTACGTCATCAGTATTCGTCGACATGTGCGTTTCCTCGTTACCGGGATCAGTCAAAAACGCCGCAGGATAACACTGACAGGCCCCTAATCTGGGGCCAAGTATTCACTTTCTGCGAGTAATTGATCCACCAGACGACCAATGGTGTTGGGCGTTACCAGGTGGGCGGCATACCAGGTGTGCAAACAGCGAATGCGATGCGGTCCAGTGATACCGCCAATACCCCGCTCCTCCAGTGCCTGTCTCATATTCTGGCTGGTCAGTAATAGCACTTCCTCAGGCAACAGGTAGCGCTCACGTTCGCATTTGTAGCGCGCATGGTCTTGCTCCATCTCATTCTGCAGTAACACCGAATGATCCACGCGGGCCTGCAGGCGGGCGATCCAGCCTGCCGCCTCCAAACGGTCAATGTGCAAGCACAGGGCAGCATCGACTAACCAGTACAGCGTTGGAAACGGTTTATTATCCACCACAGACGCCACACGAATGACCATCGGCGCTCCCGATGAATCGAGCACTGGAATGGCTTTTAACCCGCGGGGCGTCCGACCCAATAGGCGGGTCACTTGCTGGCACTGCTCGTCAGTTGGCGCGCATTCTGAAGCTGTCTGCATGGTGTGATCATACCATCGAGAATGATTGACCCGGACACCGTCTAAGAGTACGGTGCCCTCCGTTAGGTGCCTACCGGCCCAGGGGTCTGGGTAGGTTAAAAGGGAAGTCCGGTGAGATCATATCGAGTCCGGCGCTGCCCCCGCAACGGTAATCACATCTGTGACAGCCCGATACCTGCCTGACAGAACCTCATTATGTGGAGCGGAGGGCTCCGTTAGGATCGCGTCTCGTGGTTGCCTGTTTCTCTGCCCTCTATGACGTTTCCTCTCTGGATCCCTCTTCTCCTGATTACGGTGAATTGTTGGGCTCGTGTCGCCGCGAGTCTCGGTAAAAAGGATGTCCAAAGATGACAAGTCGATCGCAAGCTACCCCCTCATCGCCACACCCACTCGCGTCTCGTCGGCAGCAGCGACACGCTAGCCCGCGCGCAGCGAGCGGCTTACTGACACTGTCATTGGGTCTTTGTCTGACAGGCCATACGATCGCTCAGACGGCAGAAGAGCCTGCGGCGATTGATGAAACAGTCGTTGTCGCGTCTCGTGTGGCTGACTTGTCACATCAAGTCGGCGTGTCCGTTAGCGTCTTAGATCGAGAGGATATTTTGTCGCTCGGATACCCCGATTTAGGATCGCTACTCGATACACAACCCGGTGTCACCGTGACGATGGATGGCGGATTCGGCAAGGCCGCAGCGGTTCGAATTAGAGGCGAGGAGGGCTTCAGAACCCGAATCGTGCTGGACGGGATCAATATCGCCGACCCCTCCTCGCCGCAAATCAGCCCCCGTATTGAACACATACTCGCTAGTGAGTTAACCCGTGTAGAAATTCTGCGTGGACCACAGGGTTTGTTATGGGGTGCTGACGCTGGCGGAGTCGTTTTGATGTCCACTATCGACCAGGCGGCCACGACAGGACTCGATGCCTCGGTCGAGATCGGCGGCGATGAGTTTGGTCAAGCTGCTATCAAGGGCACTTACGCCAGCGAACAGATCACCGGTACACTGTCGGTGGCAACGCTCGAATCGGAAGGGATCAACGCTCGAGACAGTGACAATATCAATCCCGACCGAGACGGCTACGACAATACGACCGTGCACGGCGCCGTCGACGTTCGGCTCACCGACACCTGGTCTATCAAGATCTCAGCAACCGACATTGATGGCGACAACGAGTACGACAGTTGCTACGACACCGTCACTTTTGCCTTGCTCAATGACTGCGACGATCGCTATGAGCAGCAAGCGTGGCGTGCAGCGGTGGCTTATCAGGAGGACGCTCATTCTTTAGAACTCAGTGCGGCTTCCAGTGATA
>CAJQKG010000212.1 GCA_905478845.1 uncultured Luminiphilus sp. | reverse complement strand
TCTCCTGATCGAAAATATCCCGCTGAATGACCCCGCGGTATTTGAGGTGCTTCAGGCGGGTGATACGACCGCCGTATTCCAGCTGGAAAGTCGGGGCATGAAGGAATTGATTAAGAACTTGAGGCCTGACTGCTTCGAGGACATCATTGCCCTAGTGGCGCTATTTCGTCCCGGCCCTCTGCAATCGGGCATGGTGGAGAACTTCATTAATCGTAAGCATGGACGCGAGCAAATTGCGTATCCAGATGCCCAGTACCAGCACGAATGGTTGCAACCGATTTTAGAACCCACCTACGGCATTATTCTGTATCAAGAACAAGTGATGCAAATTGCGCAGGTGCTTGCGGGCTACACATTGGGCGGTGCCGATTTGTTGCGGCGTGCCATGGGTAAGAAAAAACCTGAGGAGATGGCCAAGCAACGAAGTGTTTTTGAAGAGGGTGCAGCTGAGCAAGGTATCGATCCCACGCTGGCGATTAAGATCTTTGATCTGGTCGAAAAATTTGCCGGATATGGCTTCAACAAATCACACTCCGCCGCTTACGCACTGGTTTCTTATCAGACAGCTTGGTTAAAGACACATCACCCAGCAGAATTCATGGCCGCGGTGATGAGTTCCGATATCGACAATACCGATAAATTACTGACCTTTCGCGATGAGGCGCGGCGAATGGGTGTGCAGGTGCTACCGCCCTCGATTCAGGAGGGGCAATACGCCTTTTCAGTCAATGAGCAGGAGCAGATTCGCTACGGTTTAGCGGCTATTAAGGGGTTGGGTGAGGGACCGATTACCAATTTACTCACCGCACGACAAGACGGTCCCTTCCAGAGCTTATTTGACCTGTGCGCCCGCACCGATCCCCGTAAGGTCAATCGACGTGCGCTGGAAGCATTGATTAAGAGTGGTGCAATGGACGAATTGGGTGTTGAGCGCTGGACGCTATTGGCGGCGCTTGATGACGCGATTCGCGCAGCGGAGCAGGTCGCCAGCAATACTGCGGCTGGCATGCAGGACTTATTTGGCGAAGTGATCGCCTCAGGTGAGACCACGGAGGATCCCTATCAAGAGCATCGAGGCGCCCGGGCGTGGTCTCTGATGGAACTCCTGAATGCAGAGAAGGAAAGCCTCGGCAGTTTTTTAAGTGGCCACCCTATCGAGGCCTGTGAAAAGGAAGTCAGAAAATTTGCACCCCGGCGGATTAGAGAATTACAGGCGAATAGTCAGGCGGTCGTTGCAGGACTGATTATGGATATCCGCACGATCAAAACACAGCGTGGTCCGATGGCCGTCCTGACGTTGGATGATGGCTCAGGTCAGATGGAAGCGACGGTTTATAATGACGTGTTTAATGAATACCGCGAATTGCTTCAGAAAGATCAGATAGTGCTGTTAGAGGGCCGTTTGCAAGTCGATGACTTCAACGGCGGTTTGGCGATGCGAACGAAGACAGTGCGCTCGTTGGAGCAGGCGCGAGAAGCAAGAGTGTCACAGCTCAAGTTACGGGTGCCGAGCTATCGGGTCGATGAGACGTTTAATACCCTGTTGGCAGACACGTTGCGAACCGCGGTGGGGGGGCAGTGCCCTGTTGTGATGGAGTATGTGCAAGCGAAGGGGTCGGTTGCGGTTCGCTTGGGTGGTGCGTGGCAGGTGCATCCTAATGATGCGCTATTAGATGAGTTACGCATTGCGGTGGGAAACGATGCCGTCGATTGGGTTTATGAAGGTTAGTGCGCTATTAGGGATCATTTTGCTGCTGTGTGGTTGCGGAGAGACGCCGCCGCCGTGCCAGAAGGTAGCGCAGTCCCCCCTTGCGCCGAGTGCCGGGTGCTTAGTCGTCACAGATCTCGGTATCTTATTGGTGCGGGACTGGACGGGATCGGTGGCGTTGCCCGGGGGCAGTGTGCAACGGGGTGAATCGTCTCGCTGCGCAGCAGAGCGAGAAGTATTCGAAGAAACAGGCTTGGCGGCTGTGGCCGGCGATCCGGCGCGAAGATTCGAGAATGGTTTTCAGTTGTTTTGGTGTGAGGTGGACGCCAGCGCAGTGCCAAAAATCAATAGGCCTTTTGAGATCAGACAGATCCTGTGGTGGCAGCCGGCCGAGGCGCGCCATATCGAGTGGCGTTATCCACGACAAGGCGATCAGATACAGGCGCTGATAGCCGAGCGCCCGTGAGAACAAGCGTCGCGGCTTGCGTCAGATTGATAATGAGAAAAATGCAGAGTGTGATGATACAGAGTGTGATGATGCAGAGTGTGATGCTGAAAAGCGTAATGAGGGACCATCATGAGTAATGAGCAAATAGAAGCGGCGGTGTTTCGTCGTCTGTTATCCCATCTTGACGATCGCAAGGATGTTCAAAATATTGACTTGATGAATCTGTCGGGATTTTGTCGCAACTGTCTTTCCAAATGGTACGCGCAGGCCGCCCAAGAGCAGGGCATTGCTATGGACAAAGAGGCAGCGCGAGAGATCGTCTACGGTATGCCTTACGCCGAATGGAAGAGCCGCTATCAAACGGAGGCGACGCCGGAACAGCAACAGGCTTTTGCAGAGCAGGATGCGGCCTCAAGACGCTAACGCCTCCAACACCGTCGTCAAAGAGACCACATCGGCATATTTGGCGTTGAGGTCATAAAGATTGGCTTCGTGCGCGTTGGGGTCTCGGTCGCCACAGGCTTCCCTTGGGACAACAACACGGTAATTATTCTGCAGGCCGTCTACTGCGGTGGCCCGAACGCAGCCGCTGGTCGTCAGTCCCGTGACAACCACTGAATCGACGCTTCTTTCCGTCAGCCATTGATCTAGCGCTGTTCCGTGGAAGCTGCTTGCATGACGTTTCTCAAGCTGTAGATCAGTTTCTGCGACGGGCAGTCGTGGATCAAATTTGACCCAGTGAGACTCCGGGGTCAGTAAGTTCAGTGCAGGTACTCGCGCCCGAAAAACCGACGCTTCATGGTCATTTCGGTAGATCACGGTGGTCAGTACCACCGGTAATTTAGCCCGATGAAAGGCATCCATGAGTTGGACGTTGGCGTGTACAACTGATTCTGCTTCGGAGCCCAGTGGACATTCTGGATCCGTAAAGCCCACCACGACGTCCACGACAATGAGAGCAGGTTGGCTCCCCATTCCGCCGTCGATGCGTGCGAGCGCACGTCGATTCGCCTCGTTTTTGACTGGAATAGGTTCGCTCATCGCTGTTACGCCACTTTTTGACTGGGTACACGGTATGATGAGGGATCTCAATGAGACGCGCTAGTGGCCTCAGAGGATTGTGTTTAGCTATGACAGATCGCATTTCACCTTCAGTCGATGTCAGTGCCCTGATTGATGCGGATTGGCCAGAATGGCGCGCTGCTCTGGAGGATATTCGCCGCGAATACGGTGATGAGGGAGTCAGAGCGCTGTTGCGGAGGTTGCAGGAGTACAGCATTGATCAAGGGGTGACCCCTGCAGATGCGCTCCTCAATACACCTTATACCAATACCCTATCTCCCCATGAGCAGCCCGCTTATCCGGGCGATCTGGCGCTGGAAAAACGGATTGAAAACATGATCCGTTGGAATGCCGCGGCAATGATCCTCCGTGCGCAAGACGAAGGGGCTGGGTTGGGTGGGCATATCGCGACCTATGCCTCAGCGGCTACCGCTTTAGAGACGGCATTTCATCATGTGTTTTCCGCTGAAGGTCGAGGTGATTTAGTCTTGCCGCAACCTCATGCGGCACCGGGTATTTATGCGCGAGCCTTTCTTGAAGGTCGACTCAGCGAACAACAGCTGCGGAATTTTCGTCGTGAACTAGGCGAAGGTGGCGGGCTATCGTCTTATCCACATCCTCGCTCGATGCCTGACTTCTGGCAGGTGCCCAATGCGTCGATGGGCTTATCGGTCCCAATGTCTATTTACCTCGCTCGGTTTGCAAAGTACCTGCAGCATCGCGGTCTCAAAGCGCCAGATGATGCGCGGATTTGGTGTTTTATAGGCGACGGTGAAGCCGACGAACCGGAAGTACTTGGCACGATTAATATCGCCGCGCGTGAGCGGTTAGATAATTTGGTGCTCGTAGTGAATTGTAATTTGCAGCGGCTCGATGGGCCGGTGCGCGGTAATGGGAAAATCATTCAAGAGCTGGAACGGGCGTTCCGCGGGGCTGATTGGCAGGTACTCAAGGTCATTTGGGGGAGCGGTTGGGATGCGCTACTCGCAGCTGATCATGAGGGGGTTTTACGCCACCGTATGGAGGAATGCCTCGACGGGGATTATCAACGCTATTCGATTTTACCCGGTGGGGAACAGCGAGAGCATTGGGTCGATGGTGACCCGCGCCTAGAGCAGTTGATGAATACCCTCACCGATGCAGAGGTCGCTCAGATCAAGCGAGGTGGCCAAGATCCTAAAAAGCTGTATGCGGCCTATCGTCGCGCCTGTGACAGTGAGGATCGGCCCACCGTGCTGTTGGTCAAGACCGTCAAAGGTGATGGTATGGGGTCAGCCTTACAGGGACGCAATACTGCGCACCAAAAAAAAGATTTATCACGAGAGGAGCGGATTGCTTGCGCGCGCGCATGGGGTATTCCCCTGGACGACGAAGCCATCGCCCGAGCCGACTTTTATCGACCGGATGAGGATAGCGATGAGCTGACTTACTTGCGCGCTCGTCGTGAAGCGCTAGGCGGTTACCTGCCAAGGAGAGAGGCGCCGCCGTCGACCTTGAACCCACCCGCAACGGCCATTTTTGAGACGTTTGACGCCGGTAGTAATGGCAGAGCACTGTCGACCACCACCGCGATGGTGAGGTTGTTAACCAAACTGTTGAAAGATTCTGAAGTGGGAAAGTATATCGTTCCCATCGTCCCTGATGAGGCACGGACATTTGGAATGGATGCGTTGTTTAAAGTAGCGGGCATCTATTCTCCCGATGGACAGCGATATACCCCCGTCGATGCCGAGGCGCTCAACAGTTATCGCGAAGCGATTGATGGCCAGATACTACAAGAGGGTATTTGTGAAGCGGGGGCGATTGCCTCTTTTATCGCTGCTGGCACTGCTTACGCGACGTTCGCGGTGCCCACGATTCCTTTTTATATTTTTTACTCGATGTTCGGCTTTCAGCGTGTCGGCGATATGATTTGGGCTTCGGCCGATATGATGGCGCGTGGCTTTTTGTTGGGTGGCACAGCGGGCCGGACGACCCTTAACGGCGAGGGCTTGCAACATCAAGATGGGCATTCGCCGATTCTGGCCAGTACCGTACCTTCTGTTCGAACCTATGACCCCGCGTTCGCGTGGGAGTTGGCTGTTCTGGTGCAGTACGGCATTCGTCGAATGTTTGTCGAAGATCAGGACGAGTTGTTTTATCTCATGATGTACAACGAAGCGCTTCCGATGCCCGCCCGACCTGAGCTCCCTGATCTTGAGGAAGGTGTCATTCGCGGTGGGTATTGTTTGGAAGCCGCTGTGGGTGAGGGACCGCGCATTAATTTACTCGGCTCTGGCACGATCCTCTTTGAGGTCATGGAGGCGGCGTCGCGATTGCGGGAAGAGGGGTTTGCCGTCGCGGTGTACAGTATCACCAGTTACATCGAGCTAGCGCGCGATGCCGAGCAAGCC
Source organism: uncultured Luminiphilus sp. (assembly GCA_905478845.1). Taxonomy (GTDB): domain Bacteria; phylum Pseudomonadota; class Gammaproteobacteria; order Pseudomonadales; family Halieaceae; genus Luminiphilus. The sequence goes on along the minus strand of CAJQKG010000212.1, from coordinate 12,542 downwards.
GCAGATTCAAAGGTGGCCTCATGGGTTAGTCAGCTTTTTCCTGAATCTAATGTGCCGACGGTTGCGGCATCGGATTATGTCCGTACTCTGCCCAGAATGATTGCAAGCTGGCTGCCCGGGCCATTGATGGCATTAGGGACCGATGGTTTTGGTATGAGCGAGCGACGAGAGGCGTTGCGCGCTCATTTTCGTATTGACGCCCACGCCATTGCAGACACTGCGCGGGCAATGGTGAATGACTGAGGCGGTCTCCTCGACGTTGAATGAGCGCTTTCGAATGGCCGTTGCGATAGAGAGACCCGAAAAGTGCGCTCGCTCCAATGCCAAGTACTGCTCTCAATGATGTGCTAGAAGCGCCTCTTGAGTTGGTGCCCGAGTCCCAGTGACGCTACACTCGCAACGATTTAGTAAAAGACGAACCGCCGGCGTGCCGCGCCAAGAGAGGGCAACGAGATGACAGGGAAGGTAGTGATCAAAGAAGTGGCTGCGCGAGATGGACTGCAAGCGCAGCCTAAGCACCTCAGCGTAGCGCAACGATTAGAGCTATTAGCTGCGCTGGGTAAAACCGGGGTGCCAGAATTAGAAATTGGTTCGTTCGTTTCCCCCAAGGCGATCCCGCAGATGGCAGGGACAGACGAGATTGCGGCGAATCTTCCCGAGACAACAGCGGCCTATAGCGCGTTGGTACCCAACATGAAGGGGTACGAACTGGCGGTTCGGGCTGGGGTACGTTGTCATGCGATTGCGATTGCCGCGACGGAAGAAATGAACCGGAACAATATTCGTAAAGGGCTGGACGAGACGTTCACTATGGCCGAGGAAATACTCGACCGTGCGGCTGCTGAGGGGGTCGATATCCACGTCTATCTGGCGGTCGCGTTTGAATGTCCCTATGAGGGGGCGGTGGCTGAAGATCTCGTGTTAGCGCAAGTTGAGCGATTGATGCGACATGACCCAGCGCGCTTGCTGATTGCCGATACGATTGGCGCGGCTAATCCGGCAGCCGTGCAGTCTATGATGCAACAACTGATCGATCGCTATGGTCCGGACCGACTCGGGTGCCACTTTCACGACACGCGGGCGATGGGTTTGGCCAATGTGTATGCCGCGCTGCAGGCCGGCGTCAGGCAATTCGATGCCTCGGCAGGTGGTTTAGGGGGTTGCCCCTTTGCGCCTGGCGCAAAAGGCAATGTGGCCACCGAAGATGTTGTCATGCTCTGTGAATCAATGGGGTATCAAACGGGGATCGACATGCCGAGGTTACTCGATGCCGTCACGCTGCTCAGTGAGATGATTGGCTCGCCACAGGGGGGCAGAGCCCATACCTGGCTGACAAAACAATGCGCCTGAGCTGATTGATGCGTGTTTCTGATGCCATTGTGGGTCGGCAAAGTGTGCGGGCTTTCTGCCCTGATAAACCTGTTGCCGACACGGTCATAGACGGTCTTTTAGAGATCGCGGGTCGGGCGCCTTCTGGCTCCAATATTCAGCCCTGGCAGGTTTATGTGGTGCGTGGGGAGCACAAAGCGCGCATCACCGAGGCGTGCTCTAAACGCTATTTAGCCGGTGACGAAGGCAGTCCCGAATACTTTTATTATCCGCAATCTTGGCGTGAGCCCTATATTGGTCGGCGACGACAGACAGGGTTTGGGCTGTATGGATTATTGGGTATAGACCGTCACGATACGCCTGCCGTTCAGGCTTACCGCGTATTGAACTACCAGTTTTTTGGTGCCCCCGTGGCATTATTCTTTACGATCGATCGTGACATGGAGCAGGGGAGTTGGGTCGATTACGGGATGTTTCTGCAATCACTCATGTTGGCTGCGAGAGAGCAGGGTCTAGAAACCTGCGCGCAGGCGGCTTTTTGTCCCTATTACGATACGGTGATGCCCCTATTGGGCGCCCCGTCTGAGCAAATGTTAGTCTGCGGAATGTCGGTCGGTTACGCCGATCCAGAAGCGGTCATTAATGACTATCGAACACCGCGCCTAACGGTCGATGCTTTTAGGACAAGACTCGGCTAACCGCCCTGAAGCGCGACAGCCTTGAAAGAGAGCCCTGAGAGAGCCCAGAGAAGGGGTCCGAGAGAGACCCGATAGAGAGGCCTGAGCGATAGTCCTGAGCGACAGCCCTGGGAGAGAGCTCCGAGAGAGAGCGCCGACAGAGAGCTCCGAGAGAGCCCCAAGAGCGTCCATAATCTCTGCCACTCACCCTCAGCGTGAGAGGATCAGCCGGCGCGTGCCACCATCTGTTTAGCAATAATCATTCTTTGAATTTCGTTCGTGCCTTCACCAATGCAGAGGAGCGGCGCATCTCGATAAAAGCGCTCTATCTCATAGTCGGGAGAGTAGCTATAGCCGCCAAAGACTCGCATCGCGTCGAGGCTGTTTTGCACTGCCGCTTCTGAGGCGAAAAATTTGGCTTGGCCTGCTTCGAGGTCGCAACGCTCTTGTCGGTCAAACTTGCTGGCGGCTTGGTGAACCAGTAGTTCGGCCGCGGCCGCGCGGGTCGACATCTCCGCGAGCTTCAATTGTATCGCTTGGTGCTCGGCAATGGTTTTGCCGAAGGTTTTGCGCTCCATTGCATAGTTCAGTGCCATAGTCGTGGCACCTTTTGCCATGCCCGCACCGCGGGCGGCGATATTAATGCGGCCAAGCTCTAGACCGCCCGCCACCTGTTGAAAGCCTCGTCCTTCTTCTCCGCCCACCAGATTGTCTGCCGAGACCCTGAAATTATCGAAAATCAGCTCAGCGCTGTCGATTGCACGATAACCCAGCTTCTTGAGTTTTTTTCCGACGGTAAATCCTTCGCCTTTCTCGCAAATAAATAAACTCATACCACGATGAGCGGGCGACACGGTGGGATCGGTTTTGGTTAACACCGCGAGGCAATTGCCGTGGATACCATTAGAAATCCACGTTTTGGTGCCGTTGAGGAGGTAGTCGTTACCGTCTTTTTTGGCTGCCAGACGAAGGCTTTGGAGGTCTGATCCCGCATCGGGTTCCGTGAGGCCGATTCCGCCCCGTAATTCTCCGGTCGCAAATTTTGGCAAGAAATATTCTTTTTGTGCATCGGTACCGGCGCGTTCAACGCAATTGGCCATGATCAGATGCGAGTTAAAAATGCCCGATGGCGCCATCCACACTTCACAAATGCGGGACACAATTTTGGCGTAGGTTGAGGCGCTGAGACCCAGACCACCATAGGTTTCCGAAATGGTGGCACCGAAGAGCCCGAGCGCTTTCATTTGTTCGACTAGGTCACTGGGATACTCATCGGCCTGATCATGTTCTTTGGCAATAGGCCGCAGCTCTTGTTCAACCCATTTGTCGATCGTGGCTAGGATCTGCAACTCAAGGGATTCGTCGTGATTCATAATTGTGCTCCTGATCGCTTGTTAGGCGACATCGCGTTTGGGGATCAGAATCTGACGCTCAAAAACGCAGACTTCGGTGTCATCTTGATTCATACCGCGAGTGAGGACACTGACGATACCGGCATTCGGCCGAGACTTAGATTCCCGTTTGCCCAGTACTTCTGTATTGGCGTAGAGCGTGTCGCCAGGAAAAACGGGGGCAGGTAGCTTGATTTCTTTCCATCCCAAATTGGCAATGGCGGTCGCACTCACGTCCGACACACTCATTCCCACCACAATCGCCACGGTGAGTGGGCTGGCTACTAGGGGACGACCAAACTCTGTTGCCGCCGCATATTCCTCGTCAAAATGCAGCGGATGGGTATTCATAGTGAGGAGTGTGAACCACGCGTTATCCTGTTGCGAAATTGTTCTGCCCGGCAAGTGGTGATAAATGTCACCCACCACAAAATCCTCGAACAGGCGTCCCGTGTGGTGTGCGTAGCGGTCGTGAACGGTCGGTTTAGTCATATTTTTATTACCTAATAAGCGACCGTAGCGGGTTGCCGCACGGCGAATACCATTTAAAATGTCTGGACATTTAAAGTTTGGGGGGTTGTTGCTCGTCATGCAAGCTGAGACAGAAAAAAAAGGAGGTGCTCGTATCCCCCTCTATCGTCAAATCTCTGACACGTTGCTCGCGGGCATTCGCGATGGAAAATTTCCAGTGGGCAGCTTTTTGCCAGGGGAGATGGATCTGATCAGTCGCTTTGATGCCAGCCGCCATACGATTCGCGAGGCACTGCGTGTGCTCGAGGACATGGGCATGGTGGCCCGACAAAGAGGACGAGGCACGGTGGTGCTCTCGACCGACGCTGCCCCGGCCTTCGTGCAAATGGTGCGTTCACCGTCGGAGTTGTTCAGTTATCCGGACACCAGTTTATTTCGACTCCTCTCCGAGGAGCAGGTTGCAGCCGATAAGTCACTGGCGAAAGCGCTGCAGTGTTCGGTAGGAGAGCAATGGGTCCGAATTTCTGGTTTACGGACGCTCGGTAGCGAGGGCATGCCTATTTGTTGGGCCGATGTCTATGTCATTCCAGAATATAGTTCCATCGCCCAACGGCTCGGTGGCAGCACCCGCCCTGTTTATGAGCTGATTGCCGATACGTTCAACGAGAAGATTGAAAAAATCACGGTGCGCGTTTTCGCCGGCGTGTTGTCGGATAAAAAAGCCGAAGTCTTGGGAGTTGAGGCAGGGAGTGCGTCACTGAGTGTTTGTCGGTCTTACCAGGGTAGTGGTGGCCGTATATTCGAAGTGTCCATTTCGGAACATCCCGCGAACAACTTTAGTTATAACTTCGAATTCACACGCGGCTGGCAAACAGCCGATCACTGGTCTTGGAGCTCTTAAATGACGGACTCAACAGCAATACCGCTGCGCAGTTTCTTATTCACGCCGGCCAATCACCCGCGCCGAGTGGAAAAAGTGTTCGAGGTGGGTGCCGATGCGGTCATTCTGGATCTTGAAGATGCGGTAGCAATTAGTGAGAAAGCCGCAGCGAGAGAGTGTGTGGTGGAAGCTTTTAGTGCGCGACCCCACAGCGGCACTCAGTATTATGTGAGAGTGAACAGTCTTGATACGCCTTACTGTGAGGACGATATTAAAGCCACAGTCGGCCCTTGGCTTCACGGTGTGGTGCTGCCAAAAGTAGAGTCGGGATCTTGCTTGAATCGAGCAGAGCAGTGGTTAGCCGCTGCCGAGGCGGCGTGCGGTATGCCTGTGGGACAGTTGGATCTGATGCCGATCATTGAGACCGCAGCGGGAGTCGAATCAGCAAAAGAGATTGCCACCACAAACAGTCGTATCCGCCGCATGGCCTTTGGGGGAGGGGACTATACCCTCGATCTCAATTACGAGTGGAACGCTGATGAGGCGGTCTTGGCCTATGCACGATCGAAGTTATCGCATGCCGCACGATTGGGAAATCTCGAGCCCCCCATCGATACCGTGGTGTTGCAAATCCGTGATGATGAGCGGTTCGTGCAGTCGGCACGCTACGGCAAGCAATTTGGTTTCGGCGGTAAGTTGTGTATCCATCCCAGCCAGGTCCCCCTGACGCACGATGTCTTCACGCCCTCAGCTGAGGACATTGCCCATGCGCGGGCGGTTGTCGCCGCTTTTGAAGAGGCTGAGGCGGCCGGTATGGCCTCCATCCAACTCGATGGCTATTTTATCGACTACCCCATCGTTTATAAGAGTCAGCGTATTTTGGCGCTGGCGGAAAAACTCCAGGTATAGGCACCCGGTGGTGCTGGGCCCAGGCCAGATGCCTTGGGCTCGCATCACAACCAATAGGGACTTGTTTTGACTCATGGGTCGGATCTGACCTCAGCTTGCTGTATCATGTCCGGACATTTGCGGGAATAAGAGATGTCATCTTTACAGACTCACGATGAGGCGACGCCGCGGCTGAGCCGGGCGATCGCCGAACGCGCACTCGCGTTGCGTGCGGCGGACGTTCCGAGCGACGTATGGCGCTACCTAAAGCTGTGTCTCGCCGATGCAATCGGTATTGCTTTTGCGTCTAGAGACTATGATTTTGCCCACAAATCACTGTCCTCTTTAGAGGTCTTGGGGAGTCAGGGGGCCTCAACGATTATCGGTCAATCGAGTACGGTGGCATTGCGAGATGCGGCGCTGATGAATGGGCTGTTGATTCATGGCCTCGATTACGACGATACCCATCTGGCTTCTGTCGTACATTGCTCGGCGAGTGCGTTGCCGACCACGCTGGCGCTGGCGGAGAGCAAGGGGCTGGACGGACAGGCGTTACTGCTGGCAACGTTGATGGCGATTGAGATTGACGCGCTGCTGGGTGCGCAAGCTGGCGGCGTTTTTCAGCAGGTTGGCTTTCATCCCACTGGCGTGGTGGGTGTATTTGGCGCAGCAGTCGCAGCAGCTGTACTAATGGGCGGGGATGTTGAGGCACTAATTAGAACGCAGGGGATCGCGCTCAGTTTAAGCAGCGGTAGCATGGCATTTTTAGACGATGGCAGTTGGACGAAACGTCTGCACCCCGGCTGGGCGGCGTCCTCTGCGCTGCAAGCAGCGTCGCTGGGGGTGTCTGGTTTTGAAGGGCCTGGCGAAGCGTATGGCGGGCGATTTGGTTTTTACGCACTCTATGCACCGGGGACTAACATAGACACGACAGCGATGGCCCAGTCGTTATTTTCCAAGTGGTCTCTCGAGACTGTGGCGATCAAGCCCTACCCGATTTGTCATTTTAATCACGCGCCGGTCGATGCGGCCTTGGCGCTCCGCGCTCGGCACAATGTGGTGCCAGATCAAATAGCCTCGATCACGATTTTGTTACATGAGCGACAGTTTGGCGTTGTGGTGGAACCTTTGGATAAGAAGCGTGCCCCGCAGAGTGAATACGATGCCAAATTCAGTGTGCCCTACGCGGTCGCCACAGCGGTGTGTAAAGGGGTTTTCGGTTTGTCAGAGTTGCACGACACGGCGAGGCTAGATCCTGCAGTGCTTGACCTCTGCCAGCGGATTGACTGCACCCACGACGAGCGATCTCGCTATCCCGAGGTGTTTTCGGGCGGTGTTCGGATCACGTTAAAAGACGGCTCCGTGCTAGAGCAGTTTGAGCCAATCAATCGCGGTGCAGCAGGGCAGTTACTGCCGGCGGAGCAGGTGCGTGACAAGTTCATGGCAAATTGTGCGCTGAGCATTACAGCCGAAGAAGCGGAGTCGATCTGGCAGTGTCTGATGCGACTGGATGAATTGGAGGACGTGGCTAGCCTACTGGCTTTGCTGCGGACGGGATAGACAGTACCGAGCGGAAAGCCGCTCAGAGGAGCCAAGCATGTTGATGAAAGCCGGTGGTCACATTATGAGTGCGGCGGAGTACGAGGAAAGCCTTCGTCGTTATAAGCCTACGGTCTATGTTGAGGGTGACCTGATTGAATCGGTGGTTGATGAACCGCGGCTGCAACCGGGTATTCGCGCGGTAGGTGTGACCTATGATTTTGCCCAAAGACCAGAGTATGGCGGATTGATGTTGGCAGATCAGGCATCGTCTGGAAAGACCGTCAATCGCATGCTTCATATCAACCGTCACTCAGAAGATTTGCTGTCCAAACTAGAAGCAGTGCGTTTGATTTGTCGTGAGAGCGGGTGCGCTCAGCGCTACCTGACACACGACGCACTCAATGCCATTCATCAGGCGACTTGGCAGATTTCTGAAGATACCGGTGGTGAGCAGTACGAGCGATTCTTAGCCTATTTGCATCGCGTTCAAGATGAAGACTTAACGCTTGGCGTTGCCATGACGGATGGCAAAGGCGATCGGAGTAAGCGACCGGCTGATCAGGTGGTAGCGGACAGTTATGTGCATATCCAAGAGCGCAGGGCAGAAGGCATCGTTATTTCAGGTGTCAAGGCTATCGTGACGGGCGGGCCTTACATGCACGAACTGCTCGTCATGCCCTGCCGCACCATGCGCAAGGAAGATGCTGACTTCGCAGTCTGCTGTGCAGTCCCGATTGATGCAAAAGGCTTAACCATTATTTCGCGACCGGCCGGTCGGCCGGGTGAGGCAGACGCGCACTTTAGCGCCAAGTATGGACAGAGCACGGCGGTGTGTCATTTTGACCAAGTGCTGGTGCCCTGGGACCAGGTGTTTTTTGCGGGTGAGCACGATTACACCGAGCACTTGGTGACCTCCTATGCCAATCATCACCGACACAGCTGTATTGGTGCTCGTGCCGGCTTTGGAGATCTGCTGATTGGTGCGGGGGCCCTTATGACCGAAGCCAACGGCTTAGACGTGGCGACGGTGCCACACCTACGAGACAGCATGGCGGAGCTCATAAAGCTCGTAGAGGGGTTTTTTGCCTGTGGTGTGGCCGCCTCGGTTTATGGCATCGAGGATCCCAGTGGCTCTTGGATGCCCGAGCCGATTTTTTCTAACGTCGGCAAATTATTGTTGGCAACGCAGATATACGATATGCACCGGATTGCCCACGAGGTGTCAGGGGGGCTCATTGTTGCGTTGCCGGGCCCTGACGAAGACCATAATCCCGCGACATCGGGTGATTTAGCGACGCTACTTGCGGGTCGGGCGGACATTCCCTATGACCAGCGTATGCAGGTGGCACGGTTTATGGAGGACATCACTGCCTCATCAACGGCGGGTTGGTACTCTGTCATCAGTCTGCATGGCGGCGGCTCACCGCAGGCGATGAAACGAGAAATCTTTCGGCAGTACCCAATTGAGGAACGTCGGGCGCTGGTTGAGCGGTTGCTGGATCGAGGCGTGGCGCATTCCGGATCTTCTGGCGCCCCAGCGCGGCAAAAGCAGCCGGGTCAGTGTTGTGCCGAGGGCTGTCAGCCACCGGCAGTAGCGCAAAGCGATGAGTAGGGCCTGATACATGGCTGGCTAAAAAGACCGTGGAATGTCTCAGGTGTGAACTTCACCTAAGACGGTCAAGCTTGATTACGCCGTTGGCTTGACCGTTTTCATCGCGGTTTGCAGGTAGTTTTGCTCGCCGACACGGTCCATCAGTGACAGCTGCGTCTCTAACCAATCAACGTGCTCTTCTTCGGCTTCCAAAATATGCCGCGCCAAATCTCGTGAGACGAAGTCTTTATTGAGTTCGCAGGTCTCAACGGTGGCGATCAGATCAGCGTGGGCAATATGTTCCAACTGCAGGTCGCATTCGAGCATTTCTCGCGGTGTCTCACCAATACGCAATTGCCCCAGATCTTGTAGGTTGGGGATACCTTCCAAAAAGAGAATGCGTTCTACTAGCGCATCCGCATGTTTCATCTCATCAATAGACTCGTGGTACTCGTGTTCTGCTAGCTCGACGAGCCCCCAGTCTTTGTACATTTTGGAATGCAAAAAGTACTGGTTGATGGCGACCAGTTCGTTATACAAAATTTTGTTGAGATGCAAAATGACGTCAGCGTGACCTTTCATGCCCATTACCTCAGTTATTTTCGACACGCGCAGTGTAGTCGAAATAAAACCAAAAGGACACTAAGTCATTGTTTTTGTTATATAAAACGAATCACACTCATTCGTATTCTCAGCTGCTGGCAATCAGAAACTGGGTGCCGCTCGCGCCTTGCTGCCCGTGCAAGGTGTCCTGCACCAACTTGCTGGCACGAAACAGGCACTTGCCGCACTGGCTAGAGCAGCCTGTTTTCACTTTAACGTCATCGATCGACCGAGCGCCCGCTTGGACTTCTTGGACGATTTCGCGGTCGGTGACACCTTTGCAGATACAAATGTACATGCCGCTACAATATTGCTAATGAGAATGATTGTCAACATTATTCGCGTTAACTGCCGCGGTGTCGTTAACGACTGAGTCGGTCTTTTGAGCCTTCCCAGCTGGCGGGACTAGAAGGGCACCGCTAACGCTTCTGGAGGCAATATGGTGGTTCGTTTCATCAGCCTGTCGTGCTGGGGGTCAAACGGATCGCGGCGATGCATGGTGCAGGCGTTATCCCATAAGAGCGCATCGCCAGGCTGCCATTCATGCGAATAAACAAACTCAGGCTGCGTCGTCCAATCAAACAAAAATGCCAGCATCTCTGCACTTTCTCCGGCGTCCCAGCCCACAATCTCTGTGGTCATGCCAGGGCACAGATATAACGCTTTTTTACCCGTAACAGGGTGCGTTCTAACCAAAGGCTGCTGGATATCGGGTGAGCGCGCCTTTTGCTTGGTATTGGTGGGTACGCTGTAAGCTTGGTTAAACGCTTCATAGGATTGATTGGCAAGACAGCCTTCTAATTTGACTCGGGTGGCTTCAGGCAGGGCGTCAAAAGCGGCACACATATCGGCAAATTCGGTATTGCCTCCCTCGGGTGGCAAAATGTCAGCCATGAGCAGCGAGCCGACCGCCGGTTTGGGAAGATAAATTTGATCGTAGTGCCAGCCGACTTCCGTATCAGCGAGTATCCCGATACGCCGTCCTTCGCGCTCAATATTGGAAACATAAAGAATTTCGGGATGCTCCCGTGACAAATACTCCTCCCGCACATGAATTTCTAGCGCGCCAAACTCTTTGCTGAGTTGCACCAAAGTGGCTTCGTCAAAATCTTGGTTTCTGAACAGCAGTAACTTGTGTTCCGCCCAGAGTGCCCTAATAGCGTCGATCGCCTCTTTTGACTGTAAAGCGCTGGGATTAAAATCGAGCACCTCAGCGCCGAATGAAGGACTTAATGCGCGCGTGGCGTACATAGTGCGGACTCCTAGCAAGATAAAACGCAATTGTACGGACATTTATCCAAAATACCAACTGACAGAGAGAAATTACTGCTGAACGGCGCTTACTTAATAGGGCCGCGAGCGTCCGAGCTCCAGAGACAGCACCCCGATAATGACAAGCGCTATCCCTGCTAGCTGGCTGAGAGTGAGCATTTCGCCGGTCAGATAATAGGCCATGATGGCGGTAGCGGGTGGACCCAGTGTACTGATTAAGGCTGCGCGCGACGCGCCAACTCGACGAACGCCCTCGGCCATCAGCAGTAATGGGAGTACGGTCGAGAAGACGATTAAGGCGGCGAGCGTCAGCCAGGCAGCACTCGAAAGGTCGATATTTTGCCACCCTTGAACGACCTGATAATGTCCTAAAAACCCCACGGCCGCAGACGCCATGGCGATGAAAGTAAAGAAGCTGCTGCCCAAACGCTGAGTGAGCTCAGCGCTGACTAAAAAGTAAATGGCAATGGTGAGAGAGCAAAAACAGATCCACCCCATTCCAGTCCACTGCTCAGCGGTCAGAGTTGCGTTGAAGGCGCCAGTGACGAGTACCACCCCCGCCGTTGTCAGCAGGAGTGCCAGCACGACCGGCGCCGAGGGCGCTCGGCGGTGCAACACAGTGGTGATGAGGACCACAAAGATGGGGTAGGCAAAAAGCAGGGGCCGCTCCACACTGGCAGCAATAATAGTGAGCGCATAAAAATTCGCCAAGGCACCTAGGTAGTAGCACAGCAGGCCGATAGCCGCGGCGAGTACTAGATCTCTACGATGGGTGCTGATATCCAAGGAGCGGCTGATGTTGCCGCGATACAGCCAAGCCAATAGGGCGAATCCCGGTACCGCAAGGACGGACCGAATCGCAGCGACGTCATGGAATGACAGCCCCATGTCGTAAAGTGCTTTGGCAAAAAGCCCTTTGCCGGCGATCAAAATGGCGCCGGCGGCAACCAAAAGGCTCCCGACCCAATGGTTCGGTGCGGGTGGGGTCAGGGGGTGTCGCCTGTTGCGTTGAGCTCCGCGAGAATGTCATCTGTGCTGAGTACTCGGGCCCATAAACGCTTGAGCATGGTCAGTGTTGCCTGCTGCATCTCTTCGCTGTCTGTGCCCGTTCCATCGCTCGCCACGACGACTCGATACTGTAAATCGCAGGCCTCCATCGATGTCATGGCAACGCAGTTGTTGGTAGACACGCCGGTAGAGACCACTGTCGTCACCCCTAATGCGCGTAATGCACTGTCGAGTCCTGTCGAGCGGAAGGCACCTTGCGTGGTTTTATTCAGCACCAAATCATTGGGGCCCGGTTTTAATGCGTCGACCACCTCATGCTCGGGCTGACCGGCGATATTGTTCGTCGCTTTGATAATCGGTGCGATGTGCGGCGGCGCATCGCTGGCATCTTGGGCATTAGCGCCATAGGTAATCCAGATGATCGATGCGCCAGCTGCACGAAAGCCCGCGATGAGCTTTTGTATATTGGGGATCAATAACTGGTCGATGCGGTCAAATCGGTACTGGGCTGAGTCACTGTTGCCTTGTTCCGCGAGTAATTTGCCAAGGCCCATGTGCCGATTACCGGTGGCATTTTGCATATCGATAATGAGCAATGCGGTTTGCGTGGGATCAAGAGTGAATTGTTGGCTGAATGCGTCGACGAAACTGGGAGTGCTCATGGGAACGGGAATCCTTGAAATGTTCGTACATTCTAAGTCATATTGCGTGAACGGAGTGCGAGATCTTTTTGAGGAGGCGATATGGATAAGTTTGCACAAGCGGGATATGGGCAACGGGATATCGGTTTTGGTGAGCGTCCAGCCCTGCTCATGGTCGATTTTCAGCTCGGCTTTACCGATGCGAGTAATCCATTGGGGCGAAGCGATCACGTTCAGCAAGCAGTCGAC
>CAJQKG010000211.1 GCA_905478845.1 uncultured Luminiphilus sp. | reverse complement strand
TATTAGGTTGTGGGTAAGCTGTTAGTATCGTTTTATGAACCTGTGTCTTGTGGGGGTTGTGTCACCTCGCACCCACTCGCGTGCGAATACATGTAGCGAGCGCTTACTAACAAGCAGGGCGCCGTTACCATTATGGGGGGGTCGCCCACGCCGGTCGGCCGAAAGGCCGTCAGTTACGCCGCTTACCGGTGGACCATTTATTTTTCTAGTGGGGCTTAACAGCACCCGTGAGCATCTGCTTGGGTCTTGCCAAGCCCGCCGGCTACTCCTATAATCCGCGCCCGATCACGGTTTGACCGACTCTGACGTAGCGCACAGGACCACCGCGTGCACGCCAGCGTTTCCAATCTAAAAAGGTTAGCGTCATGAAGCGTACATTTCAGCCCAGCGTCATTAAGCGCAAGCGTAGCCATGGCTTTCGCGCCAGAATGGCAACAAAAGCCGGCCGCAAAGTGTTGGCACGTCGCCGCGCTCGAGGTCGACATAGCCTCTCTGCCTGACCCCATCGGACAAGGCACAGCAGCCGCGCATGCCGTCCTTTCCGCTTAACGCACGACTCTCGCAACCCAGCCACTATCGCCGCGTCTTTGATGGCCCTAACGTCAAGGTCAGTAGCAAGGCTTTTCTATTATTAGCCGTCGAAAATAGTAATGGGGCCTCTCGGGTTGGCATCATTGTGGCGAAAAAACATATCCGCCTGGCCTCGCGGCGAAACCGTATTAAGCGAATCGTTAGGGAGCAGTTTAGACTCTCCCCATTAGGACGCTCAATGGACTTGGTTGTGTTAGCTAGATCACCCGCTGACGAACTCGACAATCCTGCTCTGTGGCAAGATATTGCAAAGCTGTGGCATCAAATCAGCACAACGGCGGACCGTCGATGGACTGGCTAAAAACGATCGATCGACACGCCGCCACCGCATTTGCAATGGTGATACGCGGTTACCAGCTGACGCTAAGCCCGTGGCTAGGAAGACGTTGTCGCTTTCTACCGACTTGCTCGCAATATGGTATCGATGCGCTAAGAACCCATGGTGCAGTGGCCGGGTGCTGGCTTACAGTACACCGCTTACTGCGTTGCCGACCCGGTTGCGAGTGTGGATACGATCCCGTTCCGACCACACCGCAACCCCACGAACACAACTGAGATCTTTACCATGGATATCCCGCGATATGCCCTTTTAGCCGCCAGCGCCTTACTGGGTTTCATGCTGCTGGGAGAATGGACTCGCTACAGCGCCGAACAAGAAACCGCGCTGAGACCGCAAGTCCCCATGGTCGACGCAGTCGCGCCAAGGACTGACGCTCCACTCGCATCCTTTGAAAACGCGACACCGTCTGCCGACACACTAGACTCGGACCTACCCGTGCCGACAGACCTTGGCGTCCCCGCACAAGCGCAATTAGACGCCACAGACAGCGGCCTACCGCGACGGTTCGTTAGCGTACATACCGACGTCCTTGAGGTCATGATTGATCTGCAAGGCGGGGATGTTGTGGGGGCCGGCTTTAAGGATTTTCCTAAAACTTTAGCCGACACCTCCGAGCCTTTTGTTTTGCTCGAACGCAATTCACAACGCACTTACGTTGCACAATCGGGCTTAGTTGGCCCCGACGGTATTGATCGGCCTAACCGCGCGCTTTATCGCACACCGCGTTACGACTACCAGCAAACGGGCCTCGCCCCCCTAGAAGTTGTGCTCACCTTCGACGACGAGATGAGCGCGCTGACTGTCAGAAAAATCTTTATTTTCGAGGCTGGCAGCCACACCATCACCGTGCTGCATGAGGCCACCAATACCTCATCAAACCGCATTCAAATCACGCCCTTCGCGCAAATTAAACGGGACACCTCACCCGCACCAGCGAGCAATGATTCAGGTATGGGAATGCAGCCCTTTTTAGGGGCGGCGCTCACTCAACCTGATCAGCGATTTGCAAAATTTGACTTTGATGACATGGCGGACGAGCCTTTTAAAGCGGATATCAAGGGTGGTTGGGTGGCGATGTTGCAGCACTATTTCGTCACCGCTTGGGTGCCAGACGATACGGCCACTTACCGCTATAGCACTAGGCAGACCCGTGCCGGGTTCAATATTGTCGGTTATACCGGACCCGCTCTCAGTCTTGCTCCCGCCGAAACAGCCCGCGTTGTTAATCAGCTTTATATCGGTCCCAAGAATCAACGTGTCCTCGGCGACCTCGCCACTCACCTTGATCTGGTGGTCGATTACGGCTGGCTGTGGTGGATTGCGCAGCCACTATTTTGGTTGCTTACCACTATTCAATCTTTCGTTATTAACTGGGGTGTCGCCATCATCTGCCTCACCTTCCTAGTGAAGCTCGCCTTCTTCCAGCTTTCTGCCGCGGGTTATAAGTCGATGGCAAGAATGCGCAAAGTCCAACCTCGTATGGCTGCCATCAAAGAAGAGTATGCGAACGACAAAGCGAAACAATCGCAAGCAATGATGGAGCTATACAAAAAAGAAAAAATTAATCCGTTAGGCGGCTGTCTACCGATCTTGGTACAAATGCCTGTTTTTATAGCGCTTTACTGGGTGTTGATGGAATCTGTCGAGCTCCGCCAAGCGCCTTTCGCGCTCTGGATTACCGACTTATCCGTTATGGACCCTTACTTCGTGTTACCCATTTTAATGGGCGCCAGCATGTACTACATGCAAAAATTGAACCCCGCTCCACCCGACCCCATGCAGGCTAAAATTATGCAGTGGATGCCGATCGTCTTTACCTTCTTTTTCCTCTGGTTCCCTGCTGGATTAGTATTGTATTGGCTCTGCAATAATCTGTTGTCAATGGGTCAGCAATACATCATCAACCGTCGCATCGACCGCGGCACCATTTAGGATTTGCCGGGAGCTCATTTCATTGACTACCGACAGCCACGCACTGGATAGCGATACGATCGTCGCTATTGCAACACCAAGTGGCCGGGGTGGCATTTGTGTGCTCCGCTTATCGGGAATTCAGGCAAAACCCATTGGCGAACGGATAACAAAGCGAACATTAATACCTCGTAGCCCGCTAGTGTCCCGCTTTTTTGACCAAGACAATGAAATCATTGACGAAGGTATTGCCCTTTTTTTCAACGGCCCAGCTTCCTTTACTGGAGAAGATGTGACTGAGCTCCATGGTCATGGTGGCGTCATCATTGCCGATATGTTGCTGGAAACTTGCCTCAACCTGGGGGCGCGATTAGCACGGCCGGGTGAGTTTTCAGAGCGCGCTTTCCTCAACAACAAAATGGACCTCACACAGGCAGAAGGTCTGGCAGACCTGATCGACGCACCCACTCGGCGAGCAGCACGACAAGCAAGCGCATCACTGCGAGGGGCGTTTTCGAATGCCGTTAGCGACATTGCCACACAACTTGTGCAATTGCGCGTCTACATAGAGGCCGCACTGGATTTTCCTGAAGAAGAGATCGATTTTTTGGCTGAGACCAAAGTCACCGATACCTTGACCACGCTGCAAACTAGTTTGCATCAACTGCTCGTCTCTGCGCGACAAGGCGCACTCCTGAATCGAGGCGCACAGGTGGTGATTACTGGCGCCCCTAACGCAGGCAAAAGCAGCTTGCTAAACCGTCTTGCAAAAGATGATATCGCTATCGTCACGAACATCCCTGGTACAACCCGCGATGTCATTAGACAAACGATTAGTCTTCAGGGTCTTGCTATCGAGTTCTCCGATACTGCGGGCCTACGCGAGGCGCGCGATGAAATTGAAAAAGAAGGCATTTATCGTGCTCAAAATGAATTAAACCGAGCAGACATTATCA
The DNA here is from genome assembly GCA_905478845.1 of uncultured Luminiphilus sp. Classification (GTDB taxonomy): domain Bacteria; phylum Pseudomonadota; class Gammaproteobacteria; order Pseudomonadales; family Halieaceae; genus Luminiphilus. The sequence continues at coordinate 14,232 of CAJQKG010000211.1, read as the reverse complement.
TAGAGGTGGTTGACGATACCCTGGCCCAGGTCTCCACCGTGCTAACGCCATCAGAAGCCCCCACGATTCGCGTTCATAATAAAATTGATCTCTCAGGGCGCCATGCGGGCACATTCAATGCCACTACGACTCACCACAGTGTGATAGGCGTTTCAGCAGCAACGGGGGAAGGTGTTGCCGCGCTTGAAGGGGTCATCGTCGGTTTATTGGGGTTAACGGATACGAGTTCGGCCTCTGCGTTTAGCGCCCGCGAACGGCATGTGGTAGCCCTCACACAGACCACAGCGCTACTAGACCAAACCATTGAACAATTTATGGCGACTGGCGCAGGCGAACTGTTAGCAGAAGATTTAAGAGCTATCCATGAGCGATTGGGTACCATCACCGGCACCTTTGGCGCAGATGACTTACTTGGCGAAATTTTTAGCTCTTTCTGTATTGGCAAATAACCCTACCGGGGACGATGTTTCAGTCTACCCACTGTTTACGCTCACTTTGTCCACAGCGATGGCTAATATCGACTGTTTTAAGCCGATGAGTACGGCGTTGACGTCAAACACGGGTGATAATGATGACAACAAACTGGGGATAACCACTCTTTACGCGGGATGATGTAATTTGCCTGTTTTTATCCTCAGACTACTAACAGCGCGAACAGGACTAGCAAAGCGGTTATCAAAGCCCTTTGTACGCTATTAACTCTCTGTTTATGTGAGGAAATTTCCACTTTTCAACAATTATCATAGTCACTAATAATAGTAATATTAAGATTATCTACTAGTAATATTATTATGATTACTAAGGTTTACTGATCGCCGTTTTGTGGAGCGTTCTCGTGAAATCGCGGTTTTCATACCAGATTTACTAAAACCAACATTCCATCGACTCTTGTCGCGCGTCTATACTGTGCGGCCCATCACGCGCTGGTGCGCTTTTATGACAACTCATCCAAATGCCTATGACGTGATCGTGATTGGTGGCGGGCACGCTGGTACAGAGGCGGCTTTGGCTGCCGCACGCGCGGGAGTTCGCACGTTACTCATCACTCATTCGATCGATACATTAGGACAAATGTCCTGTAATCCGGCGATCGGCGGTATTGGTAAGAGTCACTTGGTAAGGGAAATTGATGCGCTGGGTGGGTTAATGGCCAGGGCAACGGATCAAGCGGGTATCCAATTTAGAGTGCTTAATGCGCGGAAAGGTCCTGCTGTGAGAGCGACTCGTGCCCAAGCTGATCGTGTGTTGTATCGCAATGCCGTGCGTACCACCTTGCAAGAAACGGTTAACCTAAACCTCTTTCAAGATGCTGTAGAAGATATTCTGTTGTTGGGTGATCGCGTGAGCGGTGTGGTGACGAGAACCGGCATTACCTTTAACGCGGCTACCGTCGTGCTGACAGCAGGTACCTTTTTACACGGGAAGCTACATGTCGGCGAAGCGCAGTCTAGTGGTGGCAGGATGGGAGATCCCGCATCGCTGGGCTTGGCGGACAAATTGCGGGAACTGTGTCCTAGAGTAGGGCGTTTGAAAACAGGCACACCTCCGCGGTTAGACGCGAACACCGTCGATTTTAAGGTTCTGACAGAACAATGGGGAGACGAGCCGCGACCGGTTATGTCGCTGCAGGGAGATCGACGTGAGCATCCACCACAGCGATGTTGTTGGATTACCGAAACCAACCCGCAGACCCACGATATCATTCGAGCGGGGCTTGATCGCTCTCCTTTGTTTTCTGGCACGATCGAAGGCGTTGGGCCGCGCTACTGTCCAAGTATTGAAGACAAAATTCATCGATTCGCAGACAAAGACACTCATCAAATCTTCATTGAGCCGGAAGGGCTGACGTCGACAGAGCTGTATCCTAACGGTATATCCACTTCACTCCCGTTCGATGTTCAACTGGCTTTAGTGCGATCCATTAAAGGGTTAGAGGCTGTTAATATCACCCGAGCTGGATATGCCATTGAATATGATTATTTTGATCCCAGAGATTTGCGTCACAGCTTAGAAACTAAGTCGGTTTCCGGACTCTTTTTTGCAGGCCAGATCAATGGCACGACAGGGTATGAAGAAGCGGCGGCGCAGGGTTTGATCGCAGGCATTAACGCCGCTCGGCAAGCCACTGATTTGCCGGCATGGGAGCCTCGACGCGATGAAGCTTACATCGGGGTATTGATCGATGATTTGGTCACGCTGGGCACCACAGAGCCTTATCGCATGTTCACTTCTCGCGCCGAGTATCGACTGCAACTCAGGGAAGATAATGCTGACCTTCGTCTGACCGCAATAGGACGCCAGCTTCAGTTAATTGGGGATGCCCAGTGGCAGCAATTTAATGATAAGTGTGAAGCCATTGAGATTGAGCAACGCCGTTTACAACGGACCTTTATTCAGGCAAATAGCGTTGAAGCGGCACAATTAAATGACGTTCTCGTTAAGCCGCTAAGTCGAGAATATTCGCTGGCAGAGCTACTGAAACGCCCCGAACTCGATTACGACGCGCTTGATCGTATTGCGCCAGCACCCTCACCGGTGGCTGAGGTGGTGGCGCACCAAATTGCCATCCAGTGTAAATATGCGGGTTATATCGAGCGTCAACAACAAGATGTGGATCGTTTGCATCGCCATGAAGCGATGACGATACCGAGCGATGTGGATTTCGCGTTAATTGAGGGATTATCCAACGAAATTAGACAAAAACTGCAAGACGTTAGACCGAGTAATTTAGCGAGAGCGGGCAGGATTCCTGGCGTGACACCGGCAGCGCTATCGATTTTACTCATCCACTTGAAGAAACGAGAGCTGGTGAGCAGACTTCCGGCGACAGCAAATGGTTAGTTCAGAGACCGAACGACTTCTGGCAGCAGCCCTCGATATTGGTATCGCGTTGAGCAAACACCAAACAAAACAATTACTCACCTACCTTGATTTGCTCGAAAAATGGAACCGAGCGTATAACCTTACCGCTGTCCGTTCTCGAGCAGAAATGCTGGGAAGGCACCTCATTGAGAGCTTAGCGATAAGCCCGTTCATCAGTGGCAAGCAAGTGGTTGATGTCGGTACGGGAGCGGGCTTACCAGGTATTCCTTTGGCGATTGCGAATCCAGCGGTGCATTACACGTTGCTCGACAGTAACGGCAAAAAGTCGCGGTTCTTAGTGGAAGTGAAAAGAGAGCTGATGTTACGCAATGTCGAAATTGAAACGGTGCGCGTCGAATCGTGGCTACCCACGAAGCGTTTTGATGCGGTCGTAACCCGTGCGTTCGCTGATTTAGCCACCACGTTAGTCAGGGTTGATCATGTACTGACAGATCAAGGTAGGGTGTATGCGATGAAAACAGAACAAGCGCAACATGAGATCGATACTTTGCCCGATGCCACCAGAGCAGTAACCCGCCACGACATCGACGTGCCGGGGCGCGATTGGTCATTTCAATTGTTGGCGGTGCAGCCTCGCCTTGTGGCAGCACGATGAAAGTCATCGCGGTTGCCAATCAAAAAGGCGGTGTGGGAAAGACAACGACGAGTGTGAACCTATCTGCGGCGTTAGCAGCGATGGGCAAGCGTTTACTGTTAGTTGATCTGGATCCGCAAGGCAATGCGACGGTGTCGGTTGGTATAGACAAAGCGGCGTGTGATGTTACCGCCCTCGATGTGTTGGTTGATCAACTCCCATTATCGAGCGCGGTGATACGCCTCCCACAATTAGCATTGGATTGTATTCCGGCTAATGGGGATTTAACCGCTGCTGAAGTGGCGCTGTTATCGATGGATGCCCGTGAACAACAATTGAAACAGGTGCTGTCTGCAGGCGACGCGCATTATGACTTTGTTATTATCGACTGTCCGCCGTCGCTCAATATGCTGACGTTAAACGCGCTGGTCGCAGCGGACTCCGTGTTGATTACGATGCAATGCGAGTATTTTGCCTTAGAAGGATTGTCTGCACTGATCGATACGATTAATTCTGTGCGGCAAACGGTCAATGCGGATCTCGCTATCGAGGGTATTTTGCGGACGCTATACGACCCGAGGAATGCCTTAACCAACGAAGTGTCAGAGCAGTTGTATGAGCATTTTGATGGCTTGGTTTATCGCACGGTCATTCCCAGAAATATTCGATTAGCGGAAGCACCGAGCCACGGGGTGCCGGGGATCGTTTATGATCGCTTATCGAGAGGCGCTACCGCGTACATGGCGTTGGCAGGTGAGTTTATGCGCAGACAAGAACAAGACCGTAAGGACCCGAGCTAATGGCCCCAAAGCGAAAGCTCAATAGAGGCCTTGAGGCGCTGCTGGGAACGGGCTTACTCAACAAAGCCGATGCCGAGACCTCAAGCGCTCCGGCCACAAGCGGGCAGTCTTCTGCTAAAGCGCCGGGTCCACTGATGGAAGTGCCCATTGAGCAACTGCAAAGAGGCACCTATCAGCCTCGCCGCAGCTTCGCGCAGGAGGCTTTGCAAAGCCTTGCTGAGAGCATTAGAGCGCAGGGTATTTTGCAACCGATAGTTGCGCGAGCTTTGGCGAGCGGTGGCTTTGAGATTCTGTCGGGCGAGCGGCGCTGGCGAGCAGCGCAGTTGGCCGAATTACCCACTGTGCCGGTAGTGATCAAAGACGTTTCCGATGAGGCCGCCATTGCGATCGGGTTGATTGAAAATATTCAACGGGAAGATTTAAACCCCGTTGAAGAGGCCCTGGGGTTGAAGCGACTTCAAGAGGAGTTCGGCCTGAATCAGGAACAAGTCGCTAGTGCGGTGGGGCGATCACGCCCTGCCGTGGCCAACTTAATGCGCCTTCTGCAGCTTGAGAGCGAGGTGCTGGGACTACTGGAGCGACAAGAAATTGATGCTGGCCACGCTAAAGCGCTGTTAGCTTTGTCGGGGGGCGACCAAGTTCGCGCGGCGCGACAGGTCTATCAACGGGGGCTCTCGGTGCGTCAAACAGAAGCGTTGGTCCGCTCGTTGGCAACAGATAAGCCCGCTGTCTCGCCGACAGACCCTAACATTAGTCGGCTCGAAACCGACCTCAGCAAGCAATTGGGTGCACAGGTTAAAATACGACATCAGCAAAGCGGGCGTGGTCGGCTTGAAATTCATTACACCACGCTGGATGAATTAGACGGCGTATTAAAGAAAATCCGATAACCCCATGTGTTGAAGGGCTTAGGCCTTTCCACTACACTCGGCCCCGCATTACAGAGGGGCGCACGCGTTTTGGCAAGATTTGTTGCTTCTGCGCCTTTCGAGGCCACTAGGAAGCGCTTGTTGTCTGCCACGTTGACCGCGGCGGCCATCATTGCGGTAGGGGCAGCGCTGTCCGTTGTGATGTGGGGTGTCGACGCCGGGCTAGATCTACTGCTCGGCGCGCTGGTGGTACTGATTCCCAGCATTTGGGTGGCGCTGAGCCTAACAGCTCGTCGCCCGGGAGGCGGCTCGGTTTGGATGGGGCTCGCGCGGTATACCGCGGCAGCCGTTGGGTTTGCGGTGTTATTTACGGTGAGGCCAAGCAGTGCGCCAGAAATGGTCTTGTTGGGCAGCGTGTTGGCATTGCTGATACCGCCCATCGTGCTGGTGCGGCAGCAGCGGCCCAACAAATGACAGAACGGTGAGCATTTAACGCCTCGAAGAGGCACAGGAGTAAAACGGCAAGAATGGCGGCAAACGGCGACAATCAAACCGTATCAGAATACATCGTCCACCATTTGACGAATCTGACCTATGGCAAGCTTCCCGAGGGCTTTGAGCGGGAGGACGGCACGGTTGTCTCTGCGGGAGGCCAATGGACCTTGGCCCATGGCCCCAACGAGATGTCGGTGATGGGCTTTAACGCGGTTCATGTCGATTCCATGCTGTGGTCTGTGGGGCTGGGGCTTATTTTTTGTTGGTTATTTCGTCGGGTTGCGGTGCAGGCATCAGCCGATACCCCCAGCGGCTGGATCAACTTTGTCGAAATGGTGGTTGAGTTTGTTGATGGTACCGTCAAAGACACGTTTCACGGCCGCAACCCTTTGATTGCGCCATTGGCCCTCACAATATTCGTGTGGGTGTTTATGATGAACTTAATGGATTTGATACCTGTTGACCTGATTCCGCACACCTTAATGTTGGTCGGCGTTGATTATCAAAAGATTGTGCCGTCCACCGACCCTAATATTACAATGGGCATGGCAATTGGTGTCTTTGTGTTGATGTTGTTTTACTCCATCAAGGTCAAGGGCTTCGGTTTTGTCAAAGAGCTCACGCTTAACCCGTTTAATCACCCGCTGTTTATACCGGTGAACCTATTCATGGAAGTGGTCGGCTTATTGGCCAAACCGTTTTCACTCGGCCTTCGGCTATTTGGCAATATGTATGCCGGAGAGATGATCTTTATTTTAATTGCGGCGTTATTCAGCGTGGGTATTTTTTGGATGCTACCCGCTGCGCTGTTACAAGTGGGCTGGGCGATATTCCACATTTTGGTGATTACGCTCCAGGCCTTTATTTTTATGGTTTTGACCATTGTGTACCTCAGCATGGCGCATGAAGACCACTAATTTCGACTGACTTAAGTACTTTAGGAGACAACCATGGAAATGATTTACGTAGCCGCGGCCATTATGATGGGTTTGGGTGGAATGGGCGCAGCAATTGGCGTCGGTATCTTGGGTGGCAAGCTGATAGAGGGCTCAGCGCGTCAGCCTGAGTTGGCCCCTAAATTACAGGGCACTTTCTTTTTAGGCGCTGGACTGGTCGATGCGATTCCCATTATTGGTGTGGGTATTGCCATGTACCTCATTTTTGTTGTCGCTGGCTGAGAACGTAATTTGACGTGCGGGCGTGCTGAGCTCATCCGTTCGATGTACCACAGGAGCATTGTGTGAACATTAATCTCACTCTGATAGGACAGCTGATTGCCTTTGTGGCCTTCGTGGCGTTCTGTATGCGCTTTGTATGGCCCCCCATTATGGCGGCGATGCTTGAGCGTCAAAACAAGATTGCGGACGGTTTAGCGGCAGCAGACCGTGCCGGCCATGACCTTGAAATAGCCCAGCAACAAGTCGCCGAACAGCTTACGGAGGCGAAAAAAGAGGCCGCAGTGATCGTTGAAGCGGCCAATAAGCGAGCTCAAGCGGTGGTGGAAGAGGCCAAACAGGCCGCCACAGCAGAGGCTGACCGGGTTAAAACCGCCGCATCGGCTGAGATTGAGCAAGAGCGAGCCCGCGCGCAAGAACAACTCATGTCGCAGGTCAGTGCACTGGCGTTGGCCGGGGCAGAGAAAGTGCTGGGTGCCGAAATCGATGCCGATAAGCATGCCGACATACTGAAAACACTTTCCGCGGATAACGGATAAATGATAGAGCCCATTACGCTTGCCAGACCTTACGCTAGGGCGGCTTTTGAGCACGCACGTGGCGCGGATGAGCTGGCGCAATGGCAAGACGCTTTGGTTCAACTGGCTGCTGTGACGCGTGATGAAAAAGTGTCAGTGATGTTAAAAGGCCCCAACCAAACAGCAGAGCAGCGGGCTGAAAACTTGGCAGCGTTGGTGGGTGATTCATTGCCCCCAAGCGTTGTGAACTTATTAATGATCATGTCAGACAACGGGCGTCTTGGTTTGTTGCCCGAGGTATCTGCTCTGTTCGAGCAATTTAAGCAAGCAGTAGAAAGCACTGTCGCTGTCGTGGTCACCTCCGCGTATCCGTTGAGTGATGAAGAGACCCGTGTGCTGAGCGAGACAATGACATCAAAGCTCAATCGCAGCGTTACCCTAACATCAGAAACCGACTCCTCCCTCCTGGGGGGGGCCATCATCCGTGCCGACGATCTGGTGATCGATGGCTCTGTTCGCGGCCGGCTAGATAAGCTTGCTGGCGCGCTGACCCAATGACAGAGGAATAGGTCATGCAACAGCTCAACCCCTCAGAAATCAGTGATTTGATCAAACAACGTATTGATCAGCTCGCTGTTGTATCGCAGGCGACCAATGAGGGCACCATTGTCTCCGTCACAGACGGCATCATCCGCATTCACGGGCTGACTGAAGTCCAGTACGGCGAAATGATTGAGTTTGAAGGGGGGGTTTTTGGCCTTGCACTCAACCTCGAGCGCGATTCAGTGGGCGCAGTGATTTTGGGTGACTATAAACAGCTGGCCGAGGGCCAAACGTGCCGTTGTACGGGCCGCATCTTAGAGGTCCCCGTGGGGCCTGAGCTGCAGGGGCGAGTGGTGGATTCATTGGGTAACCCAATTGATGGCAAAGGCGCGATCGAGACAAAACTCACCGACGCGATTGAAAAGATTGCACCCGGAGTGATTGCGCGACAGTCCGTTGATCAGCCTGTGCAAATTGGCCTGAAGGCCATTGATGCCATGGTGCCGATTGGCCGAGGCCAGAGAGAACTCATCATTGGTGATCGCCAGGTGGGTAAAACCGCTATCGCCGTCGATGCGATTATTAACCAAAAGGGCACCGGCATTAAGTGTGTTTATGTGGCGGTTGGACAAAAAGCGTCTTCGGTCGCCTCCGTCGTTCGAAAGCTGGAAGAGCACGGCGCGATGGGCCACACCATTGTAGTAGCGGCTAATGCGTCAGATCCAGCAGCCATGCAGTACTTGGCGCCCTTTGCAGGATGCACGATGGGTGAGTATTACCGCGATCGTGGAGAGGACGCATTGATTATCTATGACGACCTCTCTAAACAGGCGGTAGCATACCGGCAAATTTCTTTGTTGTTGCGTCGGCCACCGGGACGGGAAGCTTACCCAGGCGATGTCTTTTACTTGCACTCGCGATTGCTAGAACGTGCCGCCCGGGTGAATGCCGATTATGTCGAGCAGGCAACAGGTGGAGAAGTGAAGGGCCAAACTGGCTCGCTCACCGCCTTGCCTGTGATTGAAACGCAAGCGGGCGACGTTTCCGCCTTTGTTCCGACTAACGTGATCTCGATTACTGACGGGCAAATATTCTTGGAAGCCGACATGTTCAACGCTGGTGTTCGACCCGCCATGAATGCCGGTATCTCTGTATCTCGAGTGGGTGGTGCAGCGCAAACCAAGATTGTTAAAAAACTCTCTGGCGGTATTCGGACGGCACTGGCTCAGTACCGCGAATTAGCGGCGTTCTCGCAGTTTGCTTCTGACCTTGATGAGGCGACGAAGGCGCAGCTCGAGCATGGCGAGCGCATCACCGAGTTGATGAAACAGAAACAGTATGCCCCGCTGTCGATTGCTGATATGGGGGTGTTGCTGTACGCCGGTAATGAGGGCTACTTGCAAGATGTCGACGTCGCGAAGATTGGCGCGTTTGAGGCTGCGTTATTGAGTTATATGCGTGCTGAACATGCCGAGGTAATGCAACACATTGACGCCGATGGCGACTGGAATGGTGACCGAGAGGCATCCTTTAAGTCTGCGATAGAAGCGTTTAAATCAACACAGACTTGGTAAGACTGCATGGCAGCCGGCAAAGAAATACGCACTAAGATCACGAGTATTCAAAGTACTCAAAAGATCACCAGCGCCATGGAAATGGTGGCTGCTAGTAAGATGCGTCGCGCTCAGGACCGTATGGAGCTTGGCAAGCCTTACGCGCAAAGGATGCGCGCGGTAGTGGGTCATATTGCTAACTCAACCCCTGAGTATCGTCATGCCTACATGCAAGAGCGAGAGGTCAAGCGGGCGGGTTACATCATTGTGTCGACTGATCGCGGATTGTGCGGTGGACTCAACATCAATTTATTCAAGAGCGCCATTGCGTCTATGAAGGGCTTGCAAGATTCAGGCGTTGATATCGAGCTGTGTTTGGTGGGTGCTAAGGCCGGCGGCTTTTTCGCCAGCGTTGGGGGCAATGTGACAGCGACGGTAAGAGACCTGGGTGAAGAGCCCTCTTTGGGGGATCTTATCGGCGGCGTTAAATCGATGCTTGATGCGTATACAGAGGGTCGAATCGACGCGTTGTATCTTGCTGGCAACGAGTTTGTGAATACCATGACACAGTCCCCAGCGGTAGAGCAGTTGCTGCCCTTGAAGGCAGAACAGAGCGATTTGCTGTCTCATCACTGGGACTACCTCTACGAACCCGATGCACGAGAGCTCCTCGATGCGTTAATGGTGCGTTATATCGAGTCACTTGTTTATCAGGCCGTCGTAGAGAATGGTGCTTGCGAGCAGGCTGCTCGAATGATCGCGATGAAAAATGCAACCGACAATGCGGGTGAGCTGATCGAAGATTTACAGCTGGTCTATAACAAGGCACGGCAAGCGGCAATTACCCAAGAACTAGCAGAAATAGTGGGCGGCGCGGCAGCCATCGGCTGAAGCGTCATCCAATAACGTAACACGATGCAGCGCGATGTTGACTGCATACCTTTTAAGATGAGGACCGGGAAATGAGTAGCGGAAAGGTCGTACAAGTCATTGGTGCAGTGATCGACGTGGAGTTTCCACGTGACAGCGTACCGCAGGTCTATGACGCACTAACGGTCGCCGAAAAAGGGCTGACTCTCGAGGTTCAGCAGCAATTGGGTGACGGGGTTGTGCGCGCTATTGCCATGGGCCCGTCCGAAGGAGTCAGTCGCGGATTGGATGTTGAAAATACCGGTGCACCGATCTCGGTTCCCGTGGGAACCGAAACGCTGGGTCGCATCATGGATGTGCTGGGCAACCCAATTGATGAAAGAGGTCCCATCGGTGAGCAGACTCGTGCTGCTATCCACCGCGCGGCACCGGCTTACGACGAACTCGCCGCGTCAGATGAGTTATTAGAAACGGGTATTAAAGTCATCGACTTAGTATGCCCCTTCGCTAAGGGCGGCAAGGTCGGTTTATTTGGCGGTGCCGGTGTGGGTAAAACGGTCAATATGATGGAGCTCATCAATAATATTGCGACCGAGCACTCCGGACTGTCTGTGTTCGCCGGTGTGGGTGAGCGGACTCGAGAAGGAAACGATTTCTATTACGAGATGCAAGAATCGGGCGTCGTCAACGTCGAGGAGCTCGATAAATCAAAGGTAGCCATGGTGTACGGGCAAATGAATGAGCCCCCTGGTAACCGTCTCCGTGTTGCCCTAACGGGTTTAACCATGGCCGAGAAGTTCCGCGACGACGGGCGTGACGTGCTGTTATTTGTTGACAACATCTATCGTTACACTTTGGCGGGAACAGAAGTGTCGGCCCTGCTCGGTCGTATGCCTTCTGCAGTGGGGTATCAGCCCACTTTGGCAGAGGAGATGGGTGTCTTGCAGGAGCGCATTACGTCGACTAAAACCGGTTCGATCACCTCGATTCAAGCCGTTTATGTTCCTGCCGACGACTTGACTGACCCCTCTCCCGCGACAACGTTTGCGCACCTGGATTCAACCGTCGTGTTGAGTCGGGATATCGCTGCGAAAGGTATTTATCCTGCGGTTGATCCGCTGGATTCCACATCTCGTCAGCTCGATCCACTGATTATCGGTCAGCAACATTATGAAGTGGCGCGTGGCGTGCAGTCTGTGTTGCAGCGGTATAAAGAGCTTAAAGACATTATTGCTATTTTGGGCATGGATGAGCTTTCTGAGGAAGATAAAACGACGGTTTCTCGTGCTCGAAAAATTGAACGGTTCTTGTCACAGCCGTTCCACGTTGCAGAAGTTTTTACCGGTTCACCGGGCATCTACGTCTCATTAAAAGATACCATTGCTGGCTTTCAGGGTATTTTAGGTGGTGATTTTGATCACCTGCCTGAGCAGGCGTTTTATATGGTGGGTTCGATTGAGCAAGCCGTAGAAAAGGCGTCTAAGCTCTGACGCGCGTCGGGGACTGATTTATGGCGATGACCTTACAGTGCGATATCGTGAGCGCAGAAGCGCAGATCTACTCAGGACTGGTGGAGCTGCTGGTCGCCACGGGGGTAGAAGGTGAGTTGGGTGTCTGTTATGGGCATGCCGCTTTACTGACGCGGCTGATTCCCGGGCCCATTCGCATTATTGAGCCAACGGGTGAAGAACAAGTCTACTACGCCTCGGGCGGTTTTTTAGAAGTTCAGGGGGACGTGGTCACGGTTTTGGCTGACACCGCTGTCAGAGCCGACGATATTGATGAGGCGGCTGCTGAGACGGCTCGTCAAGACGCTGAAGAAACGCTTGCCAACCAGCAAGGAGAGATCGATTACGGTCGTGCCTCTGCACAATTAGCCGAAGCGACGGCGCAATTATCAGCGCTGCGTAAACTCAAGAACCGCGCCGGTCGAGGTTAATGACCCCTCCGTAATCGGGTTAATTTTGGTGTTTGTTTGCCGAAGGACACTCGTTTGCTTGCAAACTGGCCCCGGTGGGTAATGATGACGCTTGCGTCAAACCGTGAGCGGACTCCTTCATGTTGGAAGTAATCATTTTGGCCGCCGGACAGGGTAGCCGGATGCAGTCCAAGTTACCTAAAGTCCTCCATTCTTTGTCTGGTCGGCCGTTAATTCATTACACCCTAGATGCCGCTCGCGCAGCTGGAGCGCATCGTATCCATGTCGTCATTGGTTGTGGTGCCGATGCGGTGGAAGCGGCTGTCCGTGCACCCGATGTGCAGTGCCATCTGCAAGCGGAGCAAAAGGGCACCGGCCATGCTGTGCAACAAGCCATCGGCGCCTGTGATTCAGAGTCAACAGTACTGGTGTTGTTTGGTGATGTCCCATTGGTCACTGACGCGACCCTGCAAGCGGTGGTGACAGAAGCTGAGGATGGCATTGCCATGTTGTCAGCCGAGGTGGAGGATCCAGCCGGTTACGGCCGCGTGGTCCGTGATGAGCAGGGCGAGTTCTTGGCGGTTGTGGAACATCGAGACGCATCGATAGCCCAGCAACAGTTGCGCGAAATCAATACGGGCGTGTTGGCAAGCAGAGCGAATCTGCTCGAAGATTGGTTGTCTCGGATCCAGAATCACAACGCCCAATCAGAATATTACCTACCTGATGTCTTGGCACTGGCTAAGGAGGATGGCGTCGCGGTAGTCGTGGTGGTGTCAGACAGCCCGCTGGATACCTTAGGGGTGAATACCCCCCAACAATTAGAATACTTGGAGCGCCAGCACCAGTGGGTACTGGCGGAGCGCTTGATGGCGGCCGGCGTTTTTGTGGCCGATCGTGCGCGGTTGGACATCCGAGGGTCGTTACGCTGCGGCCGCGATGTGTCGATTGATTTCAATGTGTTGTTTGAGGGCAATGTGACCCTGGGTGACGAGGTCACTATTGGCGCCCATTGCGTGATTCGCAACGCGAGCATCGAGACCGGCGCACACATTCGGCCTTTCACTCACATCGATGGGGCCACTGTGAAAGCGGGTGCAGAAATTGGCCCTTACGCGCGTCTGCGCCCTGGCACCGAAATCGGTGAGCAGGCGAAGGTGGGCAATTTTGTGGAAATAAAAAACACGTCGCTGGGCACAGGTGCGAAAGCCAGTCATCTCACTTATCTGGGTGATGCCACAGTAGGCGCATGGAGCAATGTGGGCGCAGGCACCATCACGTGTAACTATGATGGGGCCAATAAATATCGAACCGAACTAGGAGAGGGCGTGTTTATTGGGTCAAACAGCACCTTAGTGGCCCCTTTATCAGTGGCGTCGGGCGGTTTTGTAGCCGCTGGCTCAACGATTACCGATGATGTGCAAGGCGATCAGTTAGCCGTCGCTCGAGGCCGACAGCATAATGTGGACGGTTGGCAGCGTCCCACCAAAACAGAGGATAAACCCTAATGTGCGGGATTGTGGCGGTGGCCGCCCGACGAGATTGCACCGATATCCTACTCGAGGGCCTTCGCAGGCTGGAGTACCGCGGATATGACTCGGCTGGTTTTGCGCTGATTGATCGCGAAGGTCAATTGTCGAGCCATAAAACCTTAGGACGCGTTGCCGCGTTAGAAGCGGCACAGCAAGCCACACCACTGAGTGGTGGTACCGGCATTGCGCACACCCGTTGGGCAACCCATGGTGCCCCGTCGGTTGCCAACGCCCACCCTCATGTCATTAATGACCGCATTGCGGTGGTGCACAATGGGATTATTGAGAACCACGAAGTGTTGCGCGCTGCGTTAACAACACAGGGCTGTCAGTTTGTTTCCGAAACCGATACCGAGGTGGTGGCCCACTTGATTGCGCTGGCCCTCGAGGAGGGCAGCCTTGACGTATTAGCGGCGGTACAGCAGGTCCTGCCGCAATTAAAAGGCGCTTATGCCCTCGCTGTTATTGATCGGGAATCGCCTAATCAGTTGGTCGTGGCACG
>CAJQKG010000210.1 GCA_905478845.1 uncultured Luminiphilus sp. | reverse complement strand
CTTGCTTCCTCGTCTTGGGCGAAAACTGGTGCCGCTTGCGTCGCTATAGCGATAGCGAGCGAGAGTGCTGCGCTACGGGCGGGAAAACGCCCTAGTGTTTGATTAGTCATAGTTTTTGACCCTATTTTTTGTCACCCTTTAAAAAACCTGCCTCTTTTTTTATTTATTAATTTCTAGTCAATAATAATGAGGCAAGCGCTCTTTATGCTTATCTTTCCAGCTTGCTGAACACCAGCAAGTATTGAGGGTACTGCTAAAAGCGGGTCCAGACAAGCGGCGTGAAATGGCGCCGCTACTGAGTAATGGCGACCAAAACAGATTACCTACGTAATAAGTTATTAAAGTAATGTATTCGTGAGGAAGCGCATGCTTTTTCACAAGTTCAAAAGAGCGAGATGACTATGTACGCCGAAAAAATGACAAAAATTCGAGCACAATTGGCCTTATCTGGGGCGTCCGGAGCATTACTAAGCACTCAAGATAATATTTTCTATGCCTCGGGCTTTAGCTCGGTGATGGACGGGTGGCGTCTCGTCGAACCGATTACGGCGATCTTCATCCCTGCAGATGCCACGTCTCCGATCGTGCTTATCCTGCCCGAAGCCAGCATTATTTCTCTGGTTGTCTCGGATCGCGGCGGCCATCCAGTCCACTTCGACCGGATCGCCACCTTCGATATGCTGAATTTCTGTGAGACGGCCCGCGCCGAAGATGCGCACCTCGCGCTCCCTGATGACCTGCTGGTAGAGCTCGAGCGGGCGATGAAACAGGTCGAGGGCCAATGCCAACCAGATATTATTCAGGCCATCGCGGCGACTTTGTCCCGACACCTCTCAGAAAATGATCGGGTGTTATTCGATGATCTACGAGTAGCCGCCCACGTCGAGGCGTTAACCGGCCAGTCCACCGGAGATGCGCTGGATACGATGTTCGGCGCACGGGTGATTAAAACGTCAGATGAGATCGCTACCCTTAAGGAGAGTGGTCACATTGCCGATGGCATCATGGCCTACACCATCTCGCAGCTGGGCATCGGGACGACATGGGCCGCAGTCGAAAAATCCGTGGCGCACTTTATGATTGATCACGATGTAGACCCTCTGCCAGGCAGCCCCATGCTATTTGGTGGTGCCTATGACCTGGTCTTCAGACCCGACCTCTTTCGCACACCCGTCAGCCGTCCGTTTCAAGGGGGTGAGATTGTGATTCTCGAAACCCAGGGGCGTTATAAAAACTTCTGGATCGACATTAATCGCACCGCCCATATTGGGCCCGCATCGCAGGCTTACCGTGATCAGTACGCCGCCGTGCGAGAAATCTTCGAGACGATTAGCGAGCGCCTGAAGCCCGGGGTCAATACGGCAGAGATCTGCAAGTTTCAGGATATCGCTGCGGCCGGGTGCCTTGATCCGGCGGAAAAATTGCTGGTGGTGGCTCATTCGGTGGGTCTGGTCCCGCTCGAAAGCCCGGTCAGATACCCAGGAACAGGGCTCCATGGTGCGAAGGGCGGGTTCGTAGTCGAGGCGGGCATGGTGATCAGCATCGACTGTCTTTACTTCGGCAGTGGGCTGGGCCCCTCGCACATGGAAAACGTCTTTATTGTCAACGAAACCGGGGCAGAGCCTCTGTATCAGGCCACATTGGACCTTGTGGAGGTCAGTTAGTCCTTAACGGATGATCACGCCGACTGGCTGGCTAAGCTGAGGGCATAACCAAAGCGCGGAAACCATACCTGCGCGCTAGCACCTTGGCGTGGCTCGGTGGCGATCACGACCTGCTCTGCATCAACGGCTAACAATCTGCCCGTAGAGGCACCCCGATCGGCTGATCCCGTTCCGACCACCACCTGCTGACCGAGCCAACCCCGCAACGGCTCGTCGAGGGGCGTGTCGGGCAACGATGCCATTTGCCTCTCGCTCAACTGATTCCACGCCACGTCTATCGTGACGTCTGCTCGCTCCCCCACGCCTAAATCTGTCATCTGCTGATACCAATTCGCCACGGCAGGAAAAGCATCGATCACTGGGACCAAATCAGGCAAAGCGCTGTGAACCATCCAACACATGCCCCAAACATGCACATCCCAGCCATCGGGATGGTCACCGTTTAGAAACGCACCGCCGCGGGTTAATTGCGCTGCGATCGTGCTCACAAAGGCGCGCACCTGGCTTTGGCGCTCTGGATCAACGACCGACAGCGTATTGAAATCAACGGCAGGGAACACCTGCTGACGATCGGCGCGAAAATCGTCATCCCACTGGTTCTTGTAAGTCGCGAAGGCGGTATGTAATAGCGGGGTAAAAAACCGCTCACTCCATGCATAGCCAGCTGCTGCCTGCAACGCACCCTGACTATTGAGCCTCGGTAGTGTCGGATCAAAATCATCTAACGCGCGGGCAATCATCCAGTTGTCGACATAGACATCGGCACCCCGTTGCAATACTGGCGTCCCGCGATAACCCCCGGTTAAGGCCTCGACATCAGGCTTTGGCGCAATCAGCGGCATTTCAATGCTTTGCCAGTCGAGGCCTTTCAAACCCATCATCTTTTGCGCTTTCTGAGAAAAAGGAGAAATATCGTATTGGTGCAAAACTAAATGGGTTGCGGTCATCGCTGATGCCTCTTTGCGTCTTCGTGGCACACTGAGCGGTGTTCAGTCGGACGTCAAGCTTGACGCTATGTGGCAGACAAAACCCGCTGGGCCGAGAGGCGCAATGCGGCTAAGCTTCGTGAATGAATCTGCTAACCAACTTCTCCCGCGTCATGACCGATGCCGTCTCTCACCTCAACGAACCCGAGTTCGCTGAGGTCTTAAGCGTCGGCATTCAGCAATGGGTCGGAGCAGATGATTCGTCGCTCATCCGCTATCGAGATACCGGCGTCCCGATCATCGAATACACGCTTCCGCCGCGGCGAGGTAAAACCACACTCGACCGTTATGTCACGGGCCCGTTTTTGTTAGACCCCTTTTATCGCGCTGCCACGATCGACGGACGGTTTGGCGTCTTTCAACTGAAGACGCTGTCTCCCAAAGGCTTCAAAGAAAGTGAGTACTATCGTACTTGGTATCAGGACTGCGGCTTTCAAGACGAATGTGGTCTGCTGATCAAACTGACCGATGGTTTAGTCAACCTGGCGTTTGGTATGACAGACGGCAGTCGGACATTCTCAAAACGACAGATCAACTTGTTACAGGCCGTTTTCCCCGTCGTAGACGCGTTAGTCCGTCGACACTGGCATGACGCAGTGCCACCCGCGGCGAGTCAGGCAGGTTTGCGCCAGCGCTTACAGGTCGCACTGAGCGCCTTCGGGGCTTCAGTGCTCACGCGTCGTGAACGGGAAGTGATCGAGCTGGTGTTGTTGGGGCACAGCACCCGGCTCATTGCAGAAAAGCTTCAAATATCGACTGAGACCATCAAGCTGCACCGTAAGCATGCGTATGCCAAACTCGATATCTCCTCACAGGCAGAGTTATTTTATTTATTCGTCGATGCCATTGCTTGCCATACCGGAACGCATGAAGAAGATCCGCTGCTGTCGTATCACAGTCAGCAGCCCTAACAGGGTTTTATTGTTGGCCTACCAATTTGGCACGCAATGCCGGTCGTGGTGAATCTTCATCAAGCCAAATACCGCCAAAAAAGGCCGCAAAATCCGGATGATCAATGCTGCCAAGGGCGCTGTTATTCAACCAGAAAGCATTATTGCCCGCTGCGTCGACCGCCAACACCAGCGTATCGCCCTCGGCCACATCAGGCCATAGCAGCAGCAAGTCTTGCAGCCACTGGTTTTCGTCGGGATGACTGCGGCCCTGATCACGCCAAGCCTTCTCCGTTTCATCAACCAACTGCTGTGCCGGAATATCACGCAAGTAAGTCAATGCTAATTGATAAGGCCCCGCGTCGTCCCAAGTGCCACTCGGAGTCGATAAGACAGAATCGTACACATTCCAAAACAATATTTTGAGGCGCGCTTGCCCCACTGTCGGCCATGCCTGTAGGGCAAGTGCGTCAGGTTGTGTCACCGACGGCTCTGCGGCCGATAGGGTTGCTGGCTCAGCAGACTGGACGGGTAACGCAGCGCCTAACCCTAGTGCTGTCAGCATGAACGCAGCGGCGAGATAAGAAGGAGCTGTCACCTTCATGTTGTCGGTCTCATACGATGTGAAATCCAAAAGAGAGCAGGCAAAAGCGCCGCCCAAACGAGCGCCAGTAGACCAGCGGTCATCATGTTGCCCAGTGGCAGCGAGACCGCTCCTAAACCCGCGCCAACAAGATAATTAAAGGGCACGGCAATACCACCCAGTAACGCGGCTAACCACATGGATTGTCCTATCTTGGCAAAACTACGGTAGAGCGCCGCTGCGAAGACCCACCATAAAATGACGAGCCACAACGGCACAAGCCAATGATTATCAAAGACAAAAACCCCCGTTAACGTTAACACTGCGTCGACGCTGATGCCCGCCAGTGCGACTGGGAGCAGGCACCGCAACTCACTCAGGCGATCCTGCACCAAAACGAAATGAAGCCCAACAGACAGTAGCGCGAGCGGAAGCCATGACTCCCTCCCCAGCACACAACAGAACCAGGTGGCTTGGAACCAAATCGCGTTAAACCAAATTCTATCAACCAGTCTCATTGGTCACTGTCTACGACGGGCTGCACTCGCC
Organism: uncultured Luminiphilus sp.; assembly: GCA_905478845.1. Taxonomy (GTDB): domain Bacteria; phylum Pseudomonadota; class Gammaproteobacteria; order Pseudomonadales; family Halieaceae; genus Luminiphilus. Next base: position 433 of record CAJQKG010000210.1, on the reverse strand, counting down.
AGATCAAACAGGCGTGCCCATCACGCCATAATGTTGGGCGGTCTTATCCAATGCAATCGCTAGCTGATCCACTAAAAAGTCGATCTCAGATCGCTCGGTGACAAACGGTGGCGCCATGATCATGGCATCACCGGTTTGACGCACCATGAGCCCCTGTGTGATCGCAGTATCACGACAGTACACGGCGGCCGCAGAGGCGGGGGCTAATCGCTCTCTGGAGGATTTGTCACGCACCAGTTCAACGCCTGCGAATAAGCCTTTCACTCGCACCTGACCGACGATCGGGTGATCAACCAGCTCCAGCAATCGACTGGCAAAGTAGGGTGCCAGCTCAACCACACCCCGCTCAATAATTTGCGTATCCTCAAGAATATCTAGGGTCGCCAATCCCGCGGCGCAAGACGCGGGATGCCCGGAATACGTCAATCCGTGA
>CAJQKG010000209.1 GCA_905478845.1 uncultured Luminiphilus sp. | reverse complement strand
TACGTGGATTGATGGGGTCGGGTCAAGTCGTTGTCACCACAGGACGCCAAGCCCCCCAGCACAAAAGGTGACGCAAAAGATTCACCGAGGATCCAATGGTGAGGCGCAATCGACTATCGATGCCCCGATGATGCGGGCTCCGCGATGGTAATGGTTAATGGAATGATCGAATGCCTGCGATCTGTCGTGACCGCGGGGTCAGTAGCGTGCGACAGCGGAAAAGTGACGGTCGGGCCTGTAGTGCTCGAGGTGGGGGGAGGGTGTCTGCGTGAGTAGTTCCTGGGCGACCAGTTGGCCCACAAGAGGGGCGAGTGAGATGCCGCTATGCATAATCGCAAGGTAGCTCGCTGGTGATGCATTGGGCGTGCCGAGGACGGGATGACCATCAAGGGGCAAAGGTCGCCAGCCGATCAGCACTTCATCAACCTCCGCGGCGGCGGCGGCGGGAAGAAATTGAGTCGCGATAGCCAGCATTCTCTGCGCGTGTGCTAATGCTGTCGCGTTATCGGGAAAGCGCGTGGGGCGCTCCCGAAGTCGGAGTGAGTGTGCGGCATTATTCGGCGCTCCCTCTTGCTCACCTATCACGAGTTTTCCATCATCGCGTTGGTGAAGGTGAATGCCGGGGGCCGCAATGACCCGATGAATAAGACGGCGCAGGGGCTTAGTAATGACGATAACACCGGGGGTCGATCGCTGAGGAATGGTTACGCCTGCGAGTGCTTTCGTTGCCACGGGGTCGGCCCCCGTGGCAACGACGTAGCGATCTGCAATGAGATCTCCTTGACTCGTGGAGACCGTCACCGTTCCCTCGTCGTTCGGTAGTGCCGAACGCACCGCGCACTGCTCCATGACGGTCGCATGATACCGCTGCGCGCCCGCGGCTAGTCGCTGGCATGCGGTCACCGGATCGAGCGCGCCATCCCCACCAGAATACGCAAAGCTGTTGGCACCGCTGACGGTGAGGTTTGGCTCGAGCACACTCACTTCGGCTCCCGTTAGCATCTTAGCCGCCTCGCCCCAGCGGGCTTGCTCTTCGATATCGGTTCCCAGTTTGACTTGTCGCTCATGACTCGAAAACCACTCGAGAGAGCCACCCCAGCGAATGGGAATGCCTAACTCGCTCTCCAGCTCATGCCAGGCGTTGAGGCCCATCTGACTGAAGCGATGATAGTGCCGAGGTTGTTTGGCCCAAGTGGCATTAATCCAAGCGAAAGTGCCACGACTGGCTTTGCTGGCGAGACTGTCGCGTTCCACCAAGGTGACTTGGGTGCCGGCTTTAGCAAGGTAATAGCTGATGGCACAACCGATAATGCCCCCGCCAATTACGACGACCCGTTGCGGGGCTGATGCGGACACGGGACGATTTCGGGCTGCTAACCACAGTGCCGCAGCAAGCTTTAGGGCGGTTCGCCTTTCGATTGAGTGCAGTTTTGCTCGCGTCACGATGTGGCTCCCTGCGCTGACCGACAATGACGTGACAGAGCAGAGCGAGGCGGCAGATCTGTGTCAGCTCAGTGACGTCTGCAGGCTACCGCCCTCACGGAGACGCTCTCCACGGCTTCTATAGTGCCCGCCACCCTTATCTTCAGGCAAGGACTGAATTTGCGAATGACCGCTTTAATGTCAAGGCCGACGGGTGATCTTCATGGGTGCATGAACCGGGACGACAAATAGAACGATCCGCCCCTCACCAAGGCTCTGATCATTGCTTGGCAGAGGCTAGAGGGGGAGCTCTGTCGTATGCTTCATCGTTTCCATGACAAACCGGGCGCTCACATCGTAGAGATCCGCCTTAATGAGTTGCTGATAGAGCGCATCGTAGCCTGGCATGTCAGGTACCACCGCCTTCAGCAGGTAGTCGATATCCCCTCCGAGACGATGTACCTCGAGAACGCCGGGCAGTTGTTCCACGACAGTCTGAAATTGTCGAGACCAGAGGGCGTTGTGTTGGTTGGTCTTGATGGAAATAAAGACCATTAACCCCAAACCCAGCTTACTCTGCGATAGCAAAGCCACTGATCGCTCAATGATGCCCCTCTCCGCTAATTGCGTTATGCGGCGACTGCAGGCCGACCGAGACAGGCCGCATCGCACGGCAAGGTCTGCTATCGGTTCGGCGCTATCTCGCTGCAACGCGCGCAGAATTTTACGATCCAGTGCGTCTATACTCTTTATTTGCGTCATACCTTGGCTTCCTGCAATTTTTGTTTAACATAGATAGCAAATAAGCGCGGATCGTGCAAAGAAAGACCTACTAGGCAGTCGATTCGCGCCCATCGCGCGCGACTAACGCATTACGATTACGGTGAATCCCCTTCGAGCGGCGTCGCGCCGATGCCCACTTCCATGACGAGTCACCACGACCCCTTAGAGACTGCGCCAGATCTGGTTGAAACCTTACGGCAACAGATCATCGGTCGTGAGACAGTCATTCAAACGCCGTATGGATCCAGGCCGCTCGTCTATTGCGACCACACTGCCAGCGGCCGGGGGCTGGCCTCCATTGAAAACGTGATGACACAAGAGGTATTGCCTTACTACGCCAACACACACTCAGAAGCCTCATATACGGGCCGGCACACCGGGCAGCTGCGGGAGTGGGCGCGGCAAACGATCAAAGAGGTCATCAACGCAGGCCCCGACGATGTCGTCATCTTTTGCGGATCCGGCGCCACCGCCGCCGTCAATACCTTGGTTCATCTACTGGGCTTGCGATCAGCCAGCAATCGCCCGCAATCCAGCGAGCGTCGTCCACTGGTCTTGGTGGGTCCCTACGAACATCACTCCAACGAACTGCCCTGGCGCGAGGCCTTAGCGGATGTCATCCGCATACCCCTCGATCCCGATGGGGGTATCGATCAAGATGTGCTGGCCGACACGCTCGCTCAAAACCATGACCGGCCTTTTATCGTAGGCAGTTTTTCTGCCGCCTCTAATGTTACGGGTATCCTGTCCGATGTGTCAGGTATCACACGACGACTCAAAAAGCAGGGTGCCCTCGCCATATGGGATTACGCAGCAGGCGCCCCGTATCTTTCTATCGACATGAATGCCGAGGATGCGCCGCTTGACGCGCTTTTCTTTTCGCCCCATAAGTTTATCGGGGGCCCCGGCAGCAGCGGTGTACTGGCGGTTAAACGCAAGCTGTTGCGCAATGACGTGCCGGCGCAAATTGGCGGTGGGACAGTGGCCTACGTGACACCTGATTGGCATGAGTGGCATTCGGATCCCGAGCACCGGGAGGAGGGGGGCACACCCGGCATAGTGGAGTCTATCCGAGGTGCCATGGCGGTGAGTATCCCCCCAAGAATAGGCTATGAACGAATCGCCAAAATCGAAAAGCAGTATCGCGAGGCAGCCGAAAAACGATTCAAGGCAGCCGATGGACTGGAAATACTCGGGCCTCAACAAGCAGACCGATTGCCTATTTTTTCAATGCGATTTCGGTCCGATCACGGCGAGCTACATTACGGTTACGTGGTGCGCTTACTCAACGACCTGTTCGGTATTCAAGCGCGAGGTGGTTGTTCCTGCGCCGGGCCTTATGGTCATGAGTTGCTAGGGCTTACGCGGCAACAGTCCGAAGCGCTTGCTGCTGGCGTGAAGCGAGGTTTTGGCTGCTTGCGACCCGGCTGGGTCCGCTTTAATCTCCATTGGCTCTGTGATGATCAAGAGGTGGATTACATTCTCAGTGCCATGGCGCTGGTCGCCCAGTGGGGCGTCAAACTGTTGGCCTCATACACGTTGGATCCTCAATCAGGTCTGTGGCAGCACAGAGATGCACCGGCAACGCAGCCCGTCAGCCTAGATGTCTTCGCAGGTAGTGCGTTGATAACGGAGCCAGGCACCATCACAAAACCCCACCAAGTGCTGGAGGCTGCCGAGGACATTCTTCGGTCGGGCGCCCCGCAACGGCATCGTGAGCAGTCAGTCGATCATTTTCAACAGGCGCCTTGGCCCACTGAGATCGAATCCTTATGTTGGTTTTTGCGACCCCATGAAGGCGACTAAAGCAGGTTTGTTTTAAAGAGCTCAGTGGGCAGGTTTTTGCTGCAGGTGTGCCATAGCGCGGCGTTTTACAGGATCTTGTGCACAAAGAAGAAATGGCGGTGGGCGTAGGATTCGAACCTACGGAGGGTCACCCCTCAACGGTTTTCAAGACCGCCGCTTTCGACCAGTCACTCGAGCATACCCTTGGGCTGCATGCACCGCCCCCTGCTCGTGC
>CAJQKG010000208.1 GCA_905478845.1 uncultured Luminiphilus sp. | reverse complement strand
GTCCACCCGGGGATTTGTTTGTTCAGATTGCGGTGCGCCAGCATGCCTTGTTCGAGCGAGACGGGCGGCATTTATATTGTGAAGTACCCATTAGTTTTGCCGATGCTGCGCTGGGCGGAGAGCTTGAGGTGCCGACGCTCGATGGCCGCGTCAAACTCAAAATTCCGACTGAGACGCAGACGGGCAAACTCTTTCGCCTCCGCGGAAAAGGGGTTAAGCCGGTGCGGGGCGGTCCGGTGGGCGATTTGATGTGCCGGGCGGTCGTGGAAACACCGGTGAACTTATCGGCAGAACAGCGCACACTGCTCGAGGAGTTTCGAGGGGCGCTGCTCAAGGGGGGTGAGGAGCAATCGCCCCGTCAAAGCAGCTGGTTCGCTGGGGTTAAGCAATTTTTTGATGGTATGACGGGATGAGTATTCGTATCGGTATTACCGGGGCCGCAGGGCGCATGGGCCGTATGCTTGCCGAGGTGGTATCCGAAGCGGAGCGACCCTGTTCGCTGGTCGTTGCGATCGAGCGTGCAGAGTCCTCGTTGCTCGGAGCTGATATGGGTGAGCTACTGGGCGATGGTACGAGTGGTGTGACCATCACCTCGGACTTGGTGTCAGTGGCGAGCGATATTGACGTATTGATTGATTTTACCGTGCCCGAAGCCACGCTACATCATGCGGCGCTATGTGCGGAGCATGGGCTGCCCTTGGTGATAGGGACGACGGGTTTTTCCGACACGCAAGCGGCACAGCTGCTCGAGATAACCCGCGATCTGCCGGTTTGTCAGGCGTCCAACTTTAGCCCTGGGGTCAATCTGACCTTTGATTTGGTCAAGGCGGCGGCCCGGGCACTCGGAGAGAGTGTCGACATCGAAATTATGGAAGCTCATCATCGCCACAAAATTGACGCGCCCTCGGGTACGGCGTTGAGTCTTGGCGAGGTCATCGCGACGGAGCTAGGTCGTGATCTATCGCAAGTCGCGGTCTTTGGGCGCGAGGGTCGCACCGGCGAGCGCGCGCGAGAAACGATTGGCTTTAGCACCATTCGGGCGGGTGACATTGTGGGTGACCATACGGTCGTTTTCGCGGGTGAAGGTGAGCGATTAGAAATCACACACAGGGCGAGTTCGCGGAGTGCGTTTGCACATGGCGCGGTGCGTGCGGCGTGTTGGCTAACCCATCAAAAGGCGGGTCGCTACAGCATGCAGGATGTTTTGAGGCAGGAGAAGAATCCCCGATGAACGAGACGGCCAATATTGTTGATATTGACGAAGGGAATGCCCAGCAGCTACTGATCGATGAATCGTTTAATCGTCCGGTCGTGGTCGATTTTTGGGCGGAGTGGTGTGAGCCCTGTAAGCAGCTGATGCCGATGCTGGAGAAATTGGCGACAGAGTACAAAGGGGCTTTTTTGCTGGCTAAAGTGAATGCAGATGAGCAGCAGATGCTGGCGCAGCAGTTGGGTGTGAAATCGCTGCCCACGGTGATGGTGATTAAAGAAGGTCAGCCCGTTGATGGATTCAGCGGTGCGCAACCCGAATCAGCAGTGCGAGAGGTGCTCGAAAAGTATGTGCCGTCCCCACAAGCAGATGCTTTGCTCGAAGCGGAGCAGCTGTTGGCCGAGGGCGATATTCCTGCCGCGCTGTCTCTGTATCGGGCTGCTTGGGAGGATTCGGGGCACGCACTCGATATGACGCTGGCTTATGCCGGTGCGCTGGTGACCGCGAGCCGCTTTGACGACGCTGAAACTGTGCTGAACGAAATTCGATTAGCCGATCAAGACGCGCGCTATGAGCAGCTCTTTGCACAGATCAAACTAGGGCGAGAAGCGGCGAAATCCCCCGAAGTAGAGGCGTTAGAGGCGGCTCTGAGTGCCCAGCCCGACGATCACGCGACGCGCGTTAAGCTCGCTATTCAACTGAGTCAAACGGCCCAATACCGCGACGCATTAGAGCATTTGTTGGTGGTCTTGCGCGCCGACAAAGACTTTGGTGATGGCGAGGTGCGTAAGGTCTACTTAGATACCTTGGCGACGATTGGCAAGGGCGACCCTCTGGCGGCTGAATACCAGCGCAAGTTATTCTCATTGATGTATTGAATGATCCCTATTTCCGACGTCAAATGGGTTGCAAACGCCGAGTAAATTCCCTACATTCCTTAAATTCAGAAAACATACTCAAGATTCAAAAACTCAATCAGGCGGTCTTGCGAGGCCCCCTTTACGTGATGCGAGGTGAACCATGGATACAGCCTATTCCCAAGACGATTTAGCTTTTCGCGACGAGGTTCGCGGATTTTTTGCGGAGGCGTATACGCCTGAGCTACGGGCGCGCATGCGCTCCAGCCATAAAGAAGGGGCTGAAGAATGGCAGCGCAAGCTCAATGACAAAGGCTGGGTTGCCCCTAACTGGCCGGTCGAGTTCGGCGGCACAGGCTGGACGGCCACGCAGAAATACATCTATGAAACCGAGCGCTCTCTGGCGGGCATCCCCAATGTGATTCCTTTTGGTCTCGTTATGGTGGCCAATGTGATCATGGCCTACGGCACCGATGAGCAAAAAGCGTATTTTCTGCCCCGCATCCTGAAGAGTGAGGATTGGTGGTGCCAAGGCTATTCCGAGCCGGGTTCCGGTTCAGACCTGGCAAGCCTCAAGACCAAAGCCGAGCGAGATGGCGATGATTTCATTATTAACGGCGCTAAGATCTGGACAACCTATGCCCAGTACGCGGATTGGA
>CAJQKG010000207.1 GCA_905478845.1 uncultured Luminiphilus sp. | reverse complement strand
CCGAAACTTCCGTAATGAAGGACTCTCCACGCGACATAATCCAGAATTCACGATGCTCGAATTTTACTGGGCTTATGCCGATTATTACGATGCGATGGATTTGACCGAAGCGCTGATGCGGGAGCTGACCCAGTCGGTTTTGGGCACGACCGAGGTCATTTATGGTGACGCTACCTTCCATTTTGATCGGCCATTCACACGCATGACCGTGCTGGAAGCCATCCTGAAATATAACCCCGAGCTCACCGCGGAGGATGTGGCCAATGAAAGTGCTGCAAAGGCCGTGGCAAGTCGGCTGGGTATCGCGGTTCAGTCGGGTTGGGGGTTGGGGAAGATCCAAATCGAAATATTTGAAGCGACAGCAGAGGCCCAGCTACAGGAACCTACGTTTATTACCGCGTATCCGACAGAGGTATCGCCTCTTGCGCGACGTAACGATGAGGACCCCTTTGTGACAGATCGATTCGAGTTCTTTGTAGGGGGAAGAGAACTGGCTAACGGTTTCAGTGAGCTCAATGATGCAGAGGATCAAGCAGAACGCTTTCAGGCGCAGGTGGCAGCAAAAGAGGCCGGTGACGATGAAGCGATGCACTTCGATCACGATTATATCCGCGCATTGGAGTACGGTTTGCCGCCCACTGCAGGAGAGGGGATTGGTATCGACAGACTGGTCATGTTGTTGACCAATTCGGCGTCGATCAGGGATGTCATTTTATTTCCTCATCTGCGGCACGAATAATGTCTGAAAGGTGCCGACAACACTGGCAAGCGTTGGCTTCACGGTGCTATCCTCAGACAAATCTTGGGGGTTCGGCACAGTGCGTCAAAGGTCGTCTATTGGCACCATCTTATTTACCGTAGCACTCTTGTTACTGGGTGGTTGCGGCCTCGTGCCGGTAGAGGGATCGGGAAGCGCTGATCCTATCGAAGCCAACCCATCGCCGGGCGACGACGAGACAGCGATGCCGGGCGTCTGTGATTGCCCCTCTGATGTGGTCGTCGACGCTTATGAAGAAGGTATTCGAGCGCTCGCGGCAGGGCAATATGAGGCGGCTCGAGCTGCTTTTGCTGCCTACGCCGCCTCAGGTGATGAGAGGGTCGCGGCAGAGGCTGCGACGGCCACCGATCTCAGTCATCGCTTGGAACAGAATCGATCAGCGCCATGGGTGAGTACCAATGACGACCAGCAGTCTCGCGTGACCCTCACCGAGATGATGCTTGAGTTGATGACTCAGCTTGAGGTTGAACTGAAAACGGTGAGTGAGTCGAATCAGACGTTATCAGCTGAACTGGCAAAGCGAGAGGATGCACTCAAGCGGTTGCGTGAGCTGACACTGGGTCAGCCGGAAGGGTAACTCGAAAACAAGATCCCTCGTTTGGCTGACTTTCTAACACGATAGAACCGCCCAACATGTCGCAGAACTCCCGCACGATAGCAAGACCGAGTCCAGTGCCACCATAGGTGAGACCGGTAGACGCTTCTGCCTGAGTAAATGCCTCGAAGACTCTGTCTTGCTGTGCCTCAGTCATACCAATGCCGGTGTCGCTGACTTCAACGACTAGCGTGGTATCGGTCATGCTGGCTGAGACCGTGATATCCCCTGCTTTCGTGAACTTGCACGCGTTTGAAAATAGATTGGTCACAATCTGCTGGAGTTTAGCTTGATCACTACTGATATCACGCATGCTGTCCTCGTGAATATCGAGCGTTAATCGGTTTTTGTTTTGCTGCAGCAGCGGCGACAGTGCATCACAGATCTGGACTAAGAGGCCCGCTGGGTTAAATACCGTCAGACTGAGCTGCATTTTTCCGGTCTCAATCTTAGACAAATCCAAGATGTCGTTAATTAAGGTCAGCAGTTGTCTTCCTGAGTAAATAATCGTGGTGAGGTCGTGGTGAAATTGCGCGCGGTCGATGTCGCCGCCATCGCCCAATTCGTCCTGCAACATTTCGGAGTAACCGATGATGGCATTTAAGGGCGTTCTTAATTCATGACTGACATTGGCCAAAAACATGCTTTTTGCAGCGTTAGCAGAATCCGCATCAGCTCTCGCAGTGTTGGTTTCGTCGATCGCGGTTTGCAGCTTCGTCGTCATCTCGTTAAAGGTTCTCGCGAGATCACCAATTTCTCCGGAATCTCGCTGCGCATCAATCCGATAGGTTAGATCACCCGAGCCAAATCGCTCGACCCCTTGTTTCATTCTCGTCAGGGAGGCATTGGTGCTTCTGATCATTGCGAAGACCAATGCGAGGGTGATGACGATAGAACCGATAAAGCCAATGATAGTGATTTGATCGGTGAGAGTAATGGTGCGATCAATGACATCGGCGCGTTGCACTGCCATGAATGATTGACGCTGATCCAATTCTTGCAATCGTTGTTGCGTGTCGTTGTAGGACAGCGCCGACTCGACGTCTAGGGTGAGATCAGCTTGATCGTAACCTTCATAAAAGAGCAACCACTCGTTTAGTAGCGCAGTCGCACTCTCATGAAGGCGTCGATAATACTCCTCTAAGTCTGTCCCTCCGTAGGCCCCCAGCTGTCTCAAACGGGTTGAGATAATGTCTAGGTCTGCCCGTGCTTGCTCAATCGCACTGTCATCGAGGGGGTCCACATTGGTCTCTCTTAATGTGGCGAGCACCAGTACCTGTTGACGTTTGGTTTGTAGATTTTGTTCAAGCTCAGCGGTTAATTGAGCTGCCGTAACCGCCTCTTGATAGGCGAGAGAGCTTTCATTGCGAGCAAAACTACCCCAGAGAGACGTCCCAACATTGAGGCCAAATAATATTAAGATCGCACCCGAGAACAGATAGAGGCGCCCGCGCAGGCTGAGGCGCGGCCGCAACTTGGTCATTGGGTTAGCGGTTCGCATCAAGATGAGTCGCGATCTTAGTCAGTAACCCAGGGAAATCAACGGGTTTAGTGGCGTAATCACAACACCCGGCCTCGAGTGCGCGCGCTCTGTCTTCCTCCATGGCGTGAGCCGTCAACGCGATAATGGGTATCCCTCGTAACTGCGGGTCTAATTGTGCTTCACGGCTCGCTGTCCAACCATCTTTAACCGGCAAATTCATATCCATTAACACGACTTGAGGTGATGCTTGACGCATGAGGTCGAGCGCGGTTTCGCCGTCGCCGGCGGTCAGGATCTGATAGCCGGCGCGCTGCAGTCGACGCACCAGCATATCCCGATTGACTTCGTTATCTTCAACTAAGAGCAGTGTCGCGGTGCTTTGTGTCATGGTTGTAGCCCGACTACCGGGTAGACCAAAATCGATTCTTCAATGCCCTTGGCGACCAGCTCTCTTGGTTCGCCGAGTTCAAACATATTGTTGGGCAGATGCTCGCGAGTCGCATCAGAGATCAAAATCTCATTGGGCAGGGTGTGGCCTTCGATGCGAGATGCCACGTTCATCGCGTGCCCTACGCAGCCATATTTTGCGCGTTGCTCAGAACCAATATTACCGGCGATAACCGAGCCGGTATTCAGCGCAATGCGGTGCTGCAGTGCGGGTAGGCCTGCGGCTTCATTGGCCTCATTGACTGCCTCCATCGCGTCGCGCATGGTCAGCGCACATCGCACGGCTCTCTCTGGGTCGTTGTCGAGCCGATGCGGCGCACCAAAGACGGCCAGTATGGCATCCCCTAAAAATTCATCGATTGTCCCTTGCTGCGAAAAGATGATGTCGGTCATGTGCTCAAAATAACGGTTCAGTAAGGAAACAACTTGAGGCGGGGGAAGATGCTCAGCAAGGCTCGTGAAGCCACAGATATCGGACATCATGATGGTCACTTCACGTAAATCGCCCCCCATTTCCAAGCCCTCAGGATTTTCCAGCAACTGGTCAACGATTTCATCAGACAGGTAACGCCCAAATGTATGGCGAATAAATCGCTCGTTCCGTTCTAGCTGAAGGCGGTAATCTTCTTCTCGATCATGCCAGCGTTTTCGCTCAATACCGGCGGATATCCGAGCTTGCAGCAAGACAGGGTTAAAGGGTTTTAATAGGTAATCGTCAGCGCCCGCTTGAATGCAGGCGATGATTTGATCCATGTCCTGACGTCCACTGATCATGATCACAGGCGTGGCTCTCAGGACGGCATTTTCTTTCATCGCCTTTAGCACTTCGGCACCGCCGATACCCGGCATCATCAGGTCTAGCAATACAACGTCAACGCCGCGTGTTTCCAGTAGTTCCAATGCCTCTTCGCCTGACACAGCAGAAATAACAGTGTGTCCGGCGCGTGATAAAAGACGACTGATCAACTCTCGATTTTCAGGCATATCATCTACTGCTAATATCACGCCCGGCGCTTCCATCTTGGCGGTGACCAAAGTGGACCCTGACGCGTCTAGTGCGGTCTGCGAACTCTCCACCGCTGACAGCAAGGCCGGCAAAGCAGTCTTCAG
>CAJQKG010000206.1 GCA_905478845.1 uncultured Luminiphilus sp. | reverse complement strand
CCCACACAACATCAGCGGCATTTTCATGAACAACCGTTTCGCCGGCTTCATGATGGCCCGCAAAACTGATTGCTGGAGCAACCGCCCAAAGCGCGGCGATAGAGAGGGTCACTAACTTTAACAATTTCATTCGGTATTCCTTCTGTCGGCTTGGCCCAGTGGTGCAGGGGCATTCAATCAAATCGCTGGGCACGATAGCGCAATCACCCTGTATCGGGAAGGCGAGAAACCGTGGTTTGTCACTTTTTGTGGTCTCAAGCCTCGTTTTTCCACTCTCGCACCGCCGAAAAGACACCATCGGGGCTATCGTCATGCAATCGCCCGGTGTCGAGCAGGGTTTGGCGAATCGCGTTACTGGACCACCTGAGAAAAGGGTTGTAGCTAAGCTCCCCCTCTAAAACCGAGGGTACCGTGGGTATGTCGCGGGCTCGTTTGTCCTGACACGCGGCAACAAAAGCCGCTAGCGCTGCATTCTTGGGTTCCACCATTTGCGCAAAGGCTAAATTACCCAGAGTGTATTCGTGTGCACAATAGATTCGCGTATCGGTCGGCAGCGCACTGAGCTTTTCCAGAGAGGCACGCATCTGTGCTGTCGTGCCTTCAAACACTCGGCCACAGCCGCCGACGAATAGCGTGTCACCGCAAAACAGGGCACTTTGTGCCGCACAATGGTAAGCAATATGGTCGAGGGTGTGTCCCGGCACCTCTAGGACCTCGAAGGACTCACCCATCACCGACACGCAGTCGCCCTCGGAGACAGTATGGTCAAATTCACCAGCGGGACTGCCTGCGGGGCCCCAGGTGTCACAGCCAGTTTTTTCCTGCAATCGCTTTACCGCACCAGTGTGGTCGAAATGATGATGCGTTATCAAAATACCCGTTAACGCGAGTCCCCGCTCTGCTAATCTTGTCAGCACAGGGTCTGGCTCTCCGGGATCCACAACAAAGGCTTGCTGCCCCCGTTCGATAAGCCAGATGTAGTTGTCGCTGAAAGCCTTAATCGGCGATATAGTCACCATTCGTGTCATGCCCTAGTGTTTCACTCTGTCAAGCGAGGCTACCTGCTGCCCATGAATGTGACCAGCCCTTTTCCACAAGAATCTGCCAATCGAGAGGCGCTCGGACAATGGTATGGCGAGGGGGCGATGGGGCGCGCACTGACCGGTCAGTTGAGTGAAGCGCTGAATCATCGACTCGAGCAAGTCTTTGGCTACCACATGCTCATCACCGGCGCCGATATCGGACTGGACTTTAACCGCCTAGGAAAAACCCAGCGTATCTTTTGTCTGACAACTCAGCCTAGCTCAGCGCCGGAATTTCAACCCGTCATCGGTATGAGCAGTGAACTACCCTTTGCCTCAGATTCGCTGGATGCGTTGGTGCTATGTCATACCTTGAATGTATCGCCCACGCCGCATGAGGTGCTGAGAGAATGCCAACGAGTACTGGTGCCCAATGGCCATTTATTCGTTGTCAGTTTTAACCCGCTCAGCTTGTGGGGAGTGGGGCGTCTGCTAAATCATCTTTTGCGTCGCAAGAGCCTACCCGCGGCGAGCAGCCGTAAAATGCGTGATTGGCTTGCGCTACTGGGTTTCTCACACGGTGAGCCACAGTACCTAGCACCCTTAGTTCCCGTTGGGCGGGGCAGGCTGCGGCGTATCATCACTGCCATCGATAGTTGGTTGAGCAAGCGTAATGCGCCTATCGGTAATGCTTACCTGATCCACGCGCGCAAAAGGGTATCCGCTCGCCTCGATCTAGGCCTGAAACTACCGAGCAGGCCTCGACTGACCGCAATTCCGCTTGGCAAGTCTCAAGGCGGCGTGCCGGTGCCACGGCAAGTGAAGGTCAAAATAGACGACCCGTGGGGCCCACAACAGTGAGGTCTGTTAAAGCGTATACCGATGGTGCTTGCAGCGGCAATCCCGGCCCCGGCGGATGGGGAGTCGTTCTACAGTTCGGAGATCACGAACGCGAGCTGAAAGGTGGCGAGAGCGAGACCACTAATAATCGCATGGAGCTAACAGCCGCCATCGAGGCCCTAAAGGCACTCAAAGAGCCTTGCCGCATTGCACTGACAACAGACTCCACTTACGTGAAGGATGGTATTACCAAGTGGCTCAGTAACTGGAAGCGCAACGGCTGGAAAACTGCCGCCAAAAAACCGGTTAAAAATCAAGATTTGTGGCAGCAGCTCGAACACTGTGCGGCGCAACACACGGTTGAGTGGCTATGGGTCAAAGGACATAGTGGACACCCGGAAAATGAGCGCGCAGACACGCTCGCGAACGAGGGGATGAGCGCGTTGAAAGGGACCACTCGTGGATAGACGTCAGATAGTGCTCGATACCGAAACCACCGGTCTGGAAGTCAATCAAGGCCACCGGATTATTGAGATCGGCTGCGTAGAATTACTGAATCGTCGCGTGACGGGACGGCATTACCATCAATATCTGCACCCAGAGCGGGATATTGATGCGGGCGCCATGGAAGTTCACGGCATCACGCTTGATTTTTTGTTGGGAAAACCGACCTTTCCGCAAGTCGCCGATGAATTCATTGAATTTATTCAAGGGGCTGAGCTCGTGATTCATAACGCGCCATTCGATGTCGGTTTTATTGATGCCGAACTGTCGCGATTGAGTCCTGGTAGCGGCGCGGTAAAGGACATGTGCGAGGTCACCGATACCCTGCAAATGGCTCGGCACAAGCACCCTGGTCAGCGTAATAATCTAGATGCACTGTGCCAGCGCTACGACATCGACAATACCAGCAGAAGTCTACATGGGGCGCTACTAGACGCTGAGATTCTGGCCGAGGTGTACCTCGCCATGACAGGCGGTCAAGCATCGCTCGGCTTGGGGTCTGACGGCGCAGGCACTCCCGGTAGCGGCGCAGTGCAAGCATCGAGCATTCGCCCTTTACCGACTGACCGCCCGAGGCTTGCGGTGTTAAGCGCAACCCCGGAGGAGATCGAGCGCCATGAGCAGAAGCTGAGAGAGCTCGATCAAGCGTCTGGAGAGGCGGTGTGGCGTCGCGCCACACCGCAGAGGTAGTTACAACGCCACGGTAACCGCTACCAGTCCGACGCCAGTCAGTACGATGGTATAGGGCAAGGCCATTACCACCATCGTGCCATAGGACAGTCTGATCAGGGGCGCCAACGCCGAGGTCAGCAAGAATAAAAAGGCGGCTTGACCGTTGGGCGTAGCAACAGAGGGGAGGTTGGTACCGGTGTTAATCGCTATAGCGAGTCGGTCAAACTCGGCCCGATCGATCTCCCCAGCCTTCAATGCCGCATCAATCTCGCCAATGTAAACCGTCGCCACAAAGACATTGTCTGAGATCGCAGACAGCAATCCATTGGCGAGGAAAAACATAGCCGGTCGCACCTCGTCAGACATCGCCAGCACGGCATCAATGACTGGCGTGAACAAGTGCTGCTCATGAATGACGGCGACAATGGCAAAAAAGACCACAAGCAGCGCCGTGAAGGGCAGCGCCTCGTTAAATGCATGTCCAATATCGTGCTCATCAGTGATGCCGTTAAAAGCCGTCAACAGCACGATGACTAACAAACCTATCAGTCCCACTGCCGCCAGATGAAAGGCCAATGCAAAAACGAGAATCCCGGCTACCACGGCTTGAACCCACAACTTCATCGTCGTCCGTGGCGTCGCGTTGTCCTGTTGACCCTCATCGAAGTCGACCAGGACTTGGCGGACACTATTGGGCATTAATGCGCCATAGCCAAACCATCCGGTCGTCTCCAGTAGCACACACGTGATCAGTCCGCACACCAAAACAGGCATCGTAATGGGTGCCATGTTCATGAAGAAAGTCTGGAAGTCCCATCCGGCGACGCTGGCAATCAACAGGTTCTGTGGTTCGCCCACCAACGTGCAAACCCCTCCTAGCGCCGTCCCGACTGCTCCGTGCATCAACAAGCTACGTAAAAAAGCCCGGAATGCCTCAAGATCATCTTCTGACGCGGCATTGACGGCTCGGTCATGCGTGTAATCGTGCTGTAAATCCGATACCGACGCGCCGGAAGCCACACGGTGAAAAACGGCGTAAAAGCCAACGCCCACACTGATCAATACCGCCGTCACCGTGAGCGCGTCGAGAAACGCGGACAACACCGCTGAGACAATAGAGAACAGAAAGGCAAGGAACTTTTTGGATCGCACATTGAGTAGAATTTTCGTAAAGACAAATAACAACAAGTCTTTCATGAAGTAGATGCCCGCCACCATAAACATCAGCAGCAGGATGACTTCGAAGTTGGCCTCCGCTTCATGGTAAACACTGTGGGGATCAGCAAGCCCCAGTAGAATCCCCTCGATAGCGAGGAGACCGCCGGGCTGGAGCGGGTAACACCTCAGCGCCAGCGCCAAAGTAAAGATGAACTCTGCCACCAATGCCCATCCGGCGACTACCGGACCTGCTCCCATCAATATGAATGGATTAACAACGATAAACGCGATAATCGTCTGTTTATACCAACGAGGTGATTCACCTAAAAAGTTGGACCAGAGGGCGCTTAAGGGGGACTCACTCATATTTTGTTATCCATTATGATTAGTATTGCGAAATATCCAAGGGCTTTAGATAGACCTCTCTCAGCGCCCAGCCGTTGCAACGACTCTTCCTTTTGCTCTAACCGCTACGCTGAGCACTGATTAAACCGCATCGGCAAAAGAGATGCACCCTCTGCGAATGGTCGGGAAAATATACGCCGATTAGCACGACTTGGTTCTTGTACTTGTGGCGTTGGCTTCCTAGACT
>CAJQKG010000205.1 GCA_905478845.1 uncultured Luminiphilus sp. | reverse complement strand
GCTGGTCTTGTCCAGGGCGAATCGCAGCGTACGAAACTTTGAGGCTTTCGTGGCCGCACTGGCCGCAGGGGATCAACCGGACGTGTCGTATTTGCTTGACGCGGGTTACCTCTACCGAACGACCGCGGTCTACGGTAACGGTAAGTTTGGTATTGCCGATTATGATCGGCTGCGCACCGGTGCCGATTTTTATCAGCCGTTCTCCCCACAAATGACAGCCGTTTATGTGTTGCGTGAGTTCTCTGTCGCGCAGGTGGAGCATATTGCTCGTCATAATAACCCCGCAGTGGCGGTCGAGTTGGATGTCGGTTTGCGGCGTTATCTTGGCATTGGTAATTCAACTGGGCTGGGGATGGCGCCCTTT
The DNA here is from genome assembly GCA_905478845.1 of uncultured Luminiphilus sp. Taxonomy (GTDB): domain Bacteria; phylum Pseudomonadota; class Gammaproteobacteria; order Pseudomonadales; family Halieaceae; genus Luminiphilus. Next base: position 4,872 of record CAJQKG010000205.1, on the reverse strand, counting down.
CTGATTAATCATCCGCAGCTCATCAACTATTGGGTGTATGCGAGAGAGCAGGCGCTGGCGGTGGCGAGCGGTCAGTCGCCTCTGGAAGAGCACCGCGTCCATATGGTGAGGCTGTGTCGCCGGGCGATGGCCTATTTTTCTGAGATGCGAGTCGAGGATGTAGCGCAGTCAGAGCGCAACAAAGTGGTCCACGAGGAGCTCGAGCAAATCGTGGCTTGGCTCGAGCAGGTGCCGCTGGAGCCCTCTTTGTGGCGGCAGTTGATGGATTGGGCGGAAACGTCTCTTTCACTGGAGACACAGGAGCTGATCAATACGCTGCTGATCGAGTGTTACCCCGACGAAGTAGATGCTTTGGACGAATTGATGAGCGTTGAGGAGAAGTTAGATCTCACGCCAGATATGCCGTTGGTGCAATTAAAGCAATTATTAGAGACGCATTTTGACTGGGCGATCGAGGCGGACTTCGAGGCAGCAGATGCGCGGTATTGGTTTTGGTACCAATCGGCTGAAAAGGAAGAGCCGCGCTTGGGGGTTCGGGGTGAGGAAGCCGGTGAAGAAAAGGAGTTGGCGTTGGCGATCGCGCCCCGGGCACAGCGGGTCTATCGGGCAATAACGGACTTTTTGGTTGATCACCCACGGGCCTTGACGATCGATCTGTTGTTGGCCTACCCGGAGCATATGAAAGCAGTGCGGCGGATTCAGACAATGGTGGCAACCGCGTTCGGCGAAATCAGGGCGAATCTTTGGCACCGCGATATGAAGCCAATGCACCTACTCAGGACCAAGCTGTCTTTCCTGGGGGCGCACCGTTTTGATCCGCGTGGCGATCGCTGGGTACGTGTTACCTTTTTCCAAGGCGCGCCTGTGCTCAGTGACTTTGAGGATGCCCAAGCTGATCCCGCGTTATTCGACGATTGGAGCTTTCCTCTGGCGCCCAGGCAACGCTCGGATTTGGAATCACGTTGATGAACGTTTCCCTTAATGAGTTGCAAGCGGTTTGCCGCAAAGCGTTTTTGGGTATGGGCTTTACCGAGAGTCACGCCGAGGATGCCGCTGATATGGTGGCTTGGATGCAAAGCCATGGGCTCAATGGTTTGACGGCACTCAGTGAAGGACTAGAGTGTGTGAAGGCGTCGGCAGCACAAGCTCGCCCTGCCATTTTGTATGAAGACGCCGATTTAGCGGTGGTCAATGGGCAGCATTTAAGTGTGCTGGCCTCAGGCAATCTGGCGATGGAGTTGGCGTTTGCTAAGGCGAGGGCAAGAGGGCTGTCGGTCATTAAGATTCGACACTGTCGGCAGCGCCAATTGATCATGGGGTATGTGTGCCGATTGGCGGACAGGGGGATGAATGTCACGGCGTTTTGGCGTCATGCGCAGTCGCCCCTAACGGAGCAAGTTGTTGGGTTTCGAGCCCGATCCAATGTGCCTTCTATTCGAGTGTATCAGTTGGATGAGGTGCCGGAGGAAAATGAAGCCAACGATGGCATCACGATTATGATGGCAAACCATGTGGATTTATTACCGACCATGCGCTCAGACCACGAGTACGCATTGCTAGCACGACACGATGAGTTGGACCTGTTGGCTGCGCATCGGCAAGCCTTAGAGGAGGGTATTGTGGTAGTGCCAGAGGTGTGGCGACAATTAAAAACCCTGGCGGGTCATACCTTGGTCGAGGCCTCTACGGCCTCTCGTGCGGGCGCGGGCCCGGCAGATTAATGCGTTTCGTCGCCCCCACAAAGGTAGCTGAGCGAAGCGCTCGCGGACACAACGGTCAGCGACCGTTGATGAGTTTACCGATGACGCAGTCTGTGGTGTCGCAGAGCACAGGTGAGAAAGCATGCCGTTTTCATTACTGAAATTTGGTCTCAATAAAGACTATCCCTTTGAGCAATCGCCCGATTTGCCTCAGCCGTCTGCGTTAAAACCGGCTTATGATGTGGTCATCATTGGGGGTGGCGGACATGGTGTTGCAACGGCCTATTACCTCGCTAAATATCATGGGATTACCAATGTAGCGGTGTTAGAAAAGGCCTATTTGGGCGGTGGCAATACGGCGCGTAATACGGCGGTGATTCGCTCCAATTACCTGACCCCACAGGGGGTGCGTTTTTATAGCGAATCCGTGAAGTTATTTGAGCGACTTTCCAACGAGTTTGACTTTAACATTATGTATTCGCAGCGAGGTCAACTGACGCTCGCGCACACTGACGCGACGGTGCGCGCGTTTCGACAGCGAGCAGAGGTTAATAAACATTTTGGTGGACGCACAGAGCTCATTGATCCGGTCGATATCGGCGAGCTGGTACCGACGCTCAATTTAAGCCCGGCGGGACTGCCGGTGCTGGCTGGGCTGTGGCATCAAGACGGTGCGACGGCGCGTCATGATGCAGTGGCATGGGGCTATGCCAAGGGAGCTACCCAGCGAGGTGTCGAGTTACATCAGCTCACAGAGGTGACAGGCATTGAGGTGGAGGCGGGGCGTGTTACCGGCGTTCAGACAAACCGTGGCCGCGTGTCTGCGGGTTGCGTTGTACAGGCGGTGGCCGGACATAGCGCGGAGCTGGCGCAATTAGCGGGCTTTCAGATACCCATTGTGGCCTATCCGTTGCAAGCGATGGTCACGCAGCCGGTCAAACCCTTTCTCAATCCGCTAGTGAGCTCCTCCGCGCTGCACTGTTATGTGCAACAAACGAGTCGCGGAGAAATCGTATTTGGTGGCGGTTCTGATCCTTATCCGCTGTACGGTACGCGTTCGACCCTTGAGCTAAAGGAAAGCTTGATGGCCTCGGCCGTTGAGATGTTCCCTTTTATGAGCGAAATGCGGCTGATGCGGCAGTGGGCGGGCATTACCGATATGACCAGTGATTACAGCCCCATTATGGGATTGAGTCCGGTTGAGAATTATTATCTGGATGCGGGGTGGGGCACGTGGGGTTTTAAGGCGACGCCGATTAGCGGTGTCACCATGGCGCAGCTGATTGCATCGGGTGGCAAAGTGCCGGAGTTGATTGCGCCCTTTAGTCTCGATCGTTTCGACGCGTTTCGCCAGGTCAACGAGATGGGCGCGACGGCGGCGAGTCACTAGGGTCTTGCTATGAAAATTCTCTCATGTCCTCTTAATGGCCCCCGTAACATTGCAGAATTTATTTATGGTGGGCAGGTTAAGGAAATGCCGGATCCTGCCCAGGCGACCGATAAGCAATGGGCGCACTACGTATTTTATGAAGATTCCCATATTGGCATCGTCAGAGAATGGTGGATGCATGCACCGAGTAGTTATTGGTTTATTGCGGAGCGTCATAATCAAAGTGATGAGGTAGTGCGGACTTACGATCCTAGCGAGCTGTTTGGGCTGAGGGAGTCGCCGGCGTCTGCGTCGGACCTGAAACAAGATAGCGCCGAGGTTTCCTGATGCGTCACAGACTGCCCCTGCCGTTTGGACAACGCATTGACCGAGATGCGCCAGTGACTGCGCAGTTTGACGGTCGTGATCTTCCGGCATTTGACGGGGATACGGTGGCTTCAGCGATCGTCGCGAGCGGTCAATGGGTCGTCTCGCGGTCTTTTAAGTATCATCGCCCCCGCGGTCCGTTGACGTTTGCCGGACACGATGTGAATACCTTGGTGCAAACCCCCGCCGCACCTAACCGCCTCGCTGATGAATTACCCGTGCGTGATTTTCCGATCACCACGGCACAAAACGTTTCAGGAACCCTCATGGCAGATCGCAATGCGATCATTGACTGGTTCGGGCGATTCTTACCCGTCGGATTTTACTACAAGGCGTTTTTTCGGCCTTTGGGTATTTGGTCGTTTTGGGAGCGTTTGATTCGGTGGGCAGCAGGGCTTGGCGTCGCAAATCTGTCCATTACGCCCCGATATACCGATAAACAATATTTGTTTAGCGATGTCGTTGTGATCGGTGGTGGTCCGGCCGGAATGAGTGCTGCACTGGCAGCAGCGGAAGGCGGCGCCCGGGTCTTGTTAGTGGATGAGCAGCCCTGCCTAGGGGGCTCACTCACCTACCATCGTTTTGCGATCGATACGGCAGAAAGAGACCAGCTCGCCCACGAGCTGATGTCGGCGGTGCAGGCCCATAAGCACATTCGTGTGTTGTCGAATGCGCTGTGTAATGGCTGGTTCACCGATCATTATTTGCCCGTTATTCAAGGCAACCGGCTTTTCAAGGTGCGAGCGAAAAGCTGCATTGTGGCCACGGGGACTAGCGAGCAACATGTGGTCTTTCGTAATAATGATGTGCCCGGCGTGATTTTGTGCAGTGCATTGGATCGGCTCATTTATCATTATGGTGTAGCACCCGCGGGCGGCTTAGTGGTGTTGGCGGGTAATGATCAAGCTTGGCTGTCAGCTCTAACCGCTGACGACGCGGGGATGGCGGTGGCGGCGATCGTCGATTTGCGACCGGGGGCAGACGAGACGGCACTGTCAGAGGAGGCGGCACGTCGCGGCATAACGGTGCACTGCTCGGCAACGGTGTATACAGCAGATCGTGATCCTAAAACACAATCACTGCGGGCGGTGTCAGTGCGCGCGGTCACTGAACAAGGACAGGTAGGCGACGTGATCGCCACACTCGATTGCCGCGTAATGGCGATGAGTGCGGGTTACATGCCAGCCTATCAGTTGGCCTGTCAGGCGGGCGCGCGCTTACATTATGACGATGCAACTGCCCATTTTTGCATCGAGGCACTGCCCACCGGTATGTTCCTTGCAGGCAGCGTGAACAGCGTTCACACGTTGAGTGCGTTGCTGGCAGACGGACGTAACGCGGCGCGTCAGGCACTCCGCCACATCGGTTGTGCAGCAGGAGCAGACGAGGCGGTCAGCTGCCATGCCACAGTCAATC
>CAJQKG010000204.1 GCA_905478845.1 uncultured Luminiphilus sp. | reverse complement strand
CCGTTCGTCAAGAGAGCACTTCGTTCTATCGATTGTCGGCACAGATCAACGATGCAACAGTGGCACACAATGCCCTTGCCGTCGTCGAGCCTGCTGGCACCGATCAGATCATTGCCTTAGTCGTTGATCAATCAGTGCTCAACCCTGCCAGCAGACGCGACTGAAAACCAGGCAGTAGGTTATTAATCAGCTCGCTAGAAGACTGGTTACCACACCAAGCACTCTGAACTTTTGAATGATGACTCATGACATCAGGCGCCACGTGCAGGGGGACATCGGCGGCAGCGTCCAATACACACGTCTGTCGCTCACCCAGTCGTCTCTGGCCAGTGCGCTAGGCTACCGCACACGAGGCCAGCGAACGCCCCATGCTGCCCCGACCAAACCGCCAACCCTTCCAGACGAATCAGGGTAGCGGTGCACAGAGCAGACACTGCACATAGAGGTGCGCGGGATCGCGCAAACTCGACACGCTCTTGACGACGGGTGTGAGGCTGTTCGCCAATGCCTGAAACCAAGCGCCCTTTGGCAAGACTGACTGGGTCAACGAGCGACTCAGCTCTTCGATAAAGAGACTTTCAAAGGAAGGCGGCATGCTGGTTCGTCGAGTCCGCCATTGCTCAACACCGGCGAGTGAGGCGGCCGCGGCGACAGCTTGCTCTAAGCCACCGAGGCCATCCACCAGTCCATTCTTGGCGGCCTCTTGGCCTGTCCACACCAGGCCGTCAGCGACTTGCTCCACCGCTTCAGGTGACATATCTCGGCCAATTGAGACCAATTGAACAAAGTCCTGATAAGCGCCGACCGAGAGCGCCTGCACGATACTCGCCATCTCCGGACTCAGACCTCGCTCAAAACTGGCTGCTCCGGCCAACGGTGTCGTGCCGAGGCCATCAACGGTGACGCCAATATAATCGAGCACCCCTTCAATCGTCGGGAAAGCTGAAAACGCGCCAATGCTGCCTGTTATGGTGGTGGGCAACGCCCAGATTTCATCCGCCTCGGCGGCAATCCAATATCCGCCCGATGCCGCGACCGACCCCATCGACACGACGAGGGGGATACCTCGCTCTCGCACTTCAAACAGCTTTCGGCGAATCTGATCAGACGCAAACACGCTACCACCGGGCGAGTTGACGCGGAGAACAATCGCAGCCAAGGACTCAGCCTCAAGCGCCATCTCGATATAGTGAGTGATGGTGTCGCTCCCCGCCATGCCCTCCTCGCTGTCGCCGGGCACTAAGGTGCCCTCGACGGGCACGATGGCAATCAACGGCAACCCTTGCTCAGTCACGCTACGGCGCACCGCCATATCCTCCTGGTAGTGCTCGAGGCCGACCATCGGTGCAAGCCCGTCCTCATCTTCGGCGCCCACCCATTCGACCAAAGCCGCCTCCATCTCACCGTGGTCAGCGAGTACATCGACCCAACCGCCGGCGAGCAGGGTCTCAGCCAAGTCATTACCCGCCGCGCTCAATTGTTCCGGGAATGTGGCAATAAAGGCATCCATCGACCCTGGCGGCATGCCGCGGCCCGATTCCGCGAGCCCCGTAAAAGCTGACCACAATCCTGTCAGCCAGCGGGTAATCACCTCGCGTTCTCCCTCTGACATGTCATCGCGCAGATACGGCTCAACGGCAGATTTATTGTCTCCTGCCCGGAAGACATGCATGGTGACCCGCACGCGTTCTAGAAAGGTGCGTAAATACGCTCGGTAAACAGAGAAACCTTCCAAAAATAGCCCGCCTTCTGGATGAAGGAGTACCTGGTCGGCCTGAGCAGCCAATAAGTAATTTGCCTGAGAATAAAAATCTGCCTTTGCGATGACGGGCTTGCCGGCCTCTTTAAATTCCGCAATCGCCACACTGATCTCCAGTGTTTGGCTGGTGGTCGGGCCTGACACGTTTTCTAGGTCCAACACCACAGCACTGATACGCTCATCCTTGGCTGCCGATCGAATCGCGCTAATGACGTCTTGAAGTACTGTTGGCGGCTGATACTCCTGACTAAAGAGGGCCGCCAGCGGCTCTAACGCCGGCGCGTCTTCCACCAACGCGCCTGATGGTGCAATGAGCAACGCCGCTTTATCGGGAAGAGCCTCTGGGCCGGCATCGCCCAGACTCAGACTGAATGCCGCAATGAAAACACCGACGAAGAGCAGTGGCACCAAAACCGAAATAACGCGACTCACGCCACTCAAAAAGCGCCAGATAGCCTTCAAAAATCGCAGTATCAAAACAGCGTCTCCCTAATTGGTTGGATCATAATATGGCGCGCATTCGCGACGAACTTGAGGTCATCATCAGGCTGCTGGACGAATCTCTCGACTGCGATACCGGATATACAGCATGCAACTGACAAACAACGTCACAACCAGTGTCAGCCCCGCAACCGAAAGTCGATCAGCCTGATACGCAAAAACGGCCTCAACAGCCGAGATAAAGTAAAACAATAAAATCAGATCAAACCAAATAAACAGCTTGAGCGAGTCGCGTGTGGCCGCCCAGAGAAAACAGAGCAGCGGTAAGCACCGCAGCCCCGTCAGCGCCCATGTGCCGGCGAATCGCTCGACGTCGGCGGCTTGCTGCACCAGCAATCCAAACCAGCTTAACCACATGAGCCACCATAAAGCCCGACTGAGCTGACCTCTTTGTTGCTTCTGCTTCATTCAATCTCGCCCTTGCTTTTGACCGCGCAACGCCCACTGGGCGACGCGCTTACCCAGGGCGCGACAAATCGCCGATTCACTGTCATCGAGTGCCCTATCTCCCCCCTCAGTAGACCAATGGCTGGCGCCATAGGGAGTGCCTCCAGCGGTTGTTTGGCGTAATTCCGATACCGAGTAGGGAACGCCCACCACCACCATTCCATGGTGTATCAGCGGGAGCATCATACTCAACAGCGTAGATTCTTGACCGCCATGCAGAGAACTGGTCGAAGTAAATAAGCCCGCGGGTTTGTCTATCAGGCTGCCCTGCATCCAAAGCGCGCTAGTCTCGTCAAAAAACTGCTTCATGGGTGCGGCCATATTGCCAAATCGGGTCGGACTCCCCACCACAAGACCCGCGCAACCTTTCAGGTCATCCTGGGTTGCCACTATCGGCGTATCGGCTAACTCTGACGTCGGAGAGGACAATGAGGGAACCGTTCTCACCCGCGCCTGAATCCCCTGAACACACTCAACCCCCCTCGCGATATGCCGCGCCATTGCCGCGGTCGCCCCGCCGCGACTGTAATACACCACCAATATGTAAGGTTCTGTCAACACAACTACTATCCATTCTGGGTGACTCGACGAGTCGTCGGGCACCACGTTACAGTGGCGCGTCACATCTAAGGTCTCTGGGCAATGGTAACGCATCCGCGACTTCAAAATTTGGCATCTCGAATACGCTACCTCATCAAGCGATGCGTCGAAGATCGCCTCAGCGCTAGCGCCGCCGCCCTCACTTACGTGAGCTTATTCGCGTTAGTGCCATTATTAACCGTGACCCTCTCTATTGCCTCGGCATTACCTGCCGCGGGCAATTTTGAAGCCAAGGTAGATGATTTCCTATTGCAGTTTCTTTTGCCAGAAAGCTCAACCCAAGTCGTGGCGTATTTGACCACTTTTATCGCGCAAGCCCGGTCTCTGACCCTATTTGGCGTGGCTATTCTCTTGATTACCGCCATTCTCATGCTGCGCAATGTCGAGCAAGCACTCAATGCTATTTGGCGCAATCAGGCTAACCGTAAACCGCTGCATAGCTTTTTGCTCTACTGGGCTGTATTGAGCTTGGGTCCTGCCGCTATCGGTTTGGGCTTGGGATTACGTGCGTTTCTCTTTGCCACCACCAATGAATGGGGTGGACTACCGCATTTTGGGATTGGGGCGGCGCTAGTGGGTCTACTGCCGTTTGTAATCAGCACGATGGGCCTCACCGCCTTGTACGCTGCAGTGCCCAATTGTCAGGTCCCCCTCAGGCACGCTTTTATCGGCGGTATTTTTGCCGCGACCACTTTCACTATCGCCCGCACAGCCTTCACAGCGGTGATGGCACAGTCCAGCTACAGCCTCGTTTACGGTGCCTTCGCGACAGTGCCGCTCTTTCTGCTCTGGATTTACATCACCTGGATTATTGTCCTCTTGGGCGCGGTCATTACCCATGGCATGTCGGCCTACCAAAATAGCGAACAGGCGCAAACGCCAACCTTGGTCAAGGCCCTCAACATTCTGTACCTCTTTTGGCGAGCGCAGCAGGAAGGCCGGGGTATCGCTGAACTCGAAATCATTGGCGCCAATGATTTATTGCCTGATGGCATAGATGCGGACAGCTGGCGGCGAATTCGAGACACACTGATCGCAGCGCACTTACTCAAGCGCCTTGATCGCGGGCATTACCTGCTGAGCAAAGATCTTCACGTCGTGAGTCTTGCAGACCTCGCCGATCTCATCCGCGCAGAACCCGAATACCGACTCACCGGATTATCACTACCTTGGCAACAAGCCGCTGCCACCATGCTCAGTGACAGCAGAGGGCACGAAAATAACTGCCTCAGCGTGTCGCTCGCTGACTTATTCGCAACGCCGAAGGGCTAGAGATATGTCGCGGCTCCTCATAATGGCGGTAATCAGTAGTTTGCTGGCAGCTCTACTCATGGGCTGCGAGAAGCAGACTAACGCGCTGCCAGCACAGGGCCACTGGCGAATAGTGAACTACTGGG
>CAJQKG010000203.1 GCA_905478845.1 uncultured Luminiphilus sp. | reverse complement strand
CTCAGCGGTTGTTCGAGTAGCGCCATGCCATTGCCGGTTGCGGCTACCGAGGGAGCCTGGACCGCCAATGCGTTTGTGCAAATTTTGCCCGATAACACCGTGCGGTTTTACACTGCTCGCGCCGAGATGGGGCAGGGGGTGACGACCGGTCTGGCGACCTTGCTCGGTGAGGAGCTAGATGTGAACCCGCTCGATATGGATGTCCGGTTGGCGAGCGCTCATGAGGACTACAACAACCCGCTGTTTGGTATGCAAGGAACCGGTGGCAGCAGTTCGACCAGAGCGCACTTTTTGCCGATGCGACAGGCCGGCGCTAACACGAGAATGCTGATCCTGCAGGCCGCAGCCAGTGACTTAGGTGCCGAATTGACCGCCTTGAGTACTGATAATGGTCAGGTGATATACGCAGGTAAGCACTATCCCTATGCCGATTTTATTGAGTCGGCATCGACATTAACCATCGCCGCGGATGCGCCGCTCAAACCGGCGGATGAATTTCAGTACATCGGCCGTGTAAGCCGGCGTGTAGACGCGATTTCGAAGTCGACTGGTACCGCCGAGTTCGGTTTAGATATTGATATTCCCGATCTGCACTACGCCGTGGTGGTTCGACCCCCCGTGGCCGGCGCAAAGAAGTTGACGGCGGATACGGCTGCCGCGCGCGCCATGCCCGGTGTGACCGATGTTGTGGACGTAGCCAGCGGCGTCGCGGTAGTGGCAGAGAGTTTTTGGCAAGCCACTCAGGCCGCTTCAAAAGTGCAAGTCGAGTGGGAGGAAACGGATCTCAGTCGCGTCGATACGGCAACGCTTCGCGCTGACTATGCCGCAGCATTGGATGCTGGCGAGGGCGTTGAGGGCCCGGATGAGGGCGATGTGCAAACGGCATTCGCTAAGGCAACTACGGTTCAAGAGGCAGATTATTGGGCGCCGTTGTTATCCCATTCGCCCATGGAACCCATGAATGCCGTCGTCCGAATTCAAGGTGAGGAAGCCGACGTATGGACCGGCATCCAGTTCCCATTTGCGGTGGCAGGCTTGGTATCACGGATGGCTGATATCCCAGCAGAAAACGTGCGCTTTCATCAAACCTATCTCGGTGGTGGTTTTGGCCGCCGTGGCACTGTCACGCACTTGGCGGAAGCCGCTGATGTGGCCAAACAGACCGGTAAGCCGATTCAGTTGGTCTGGACGCGAGAGGATGATATTCGTCAGGGGCCGTTCCGACCGGCATCGCTGATGAGAATCAAGGCGGGGGTGGATGAGAGCGGCCAATTGGTCGCGTGGGATACCGCCCGCGCGGGAGCCAATATATCGCCGGATACTTTCCGAACATTATTGCCCGCTATGTACCCTTGGTTAGCCGACTTTCTCGTGGAAGGCGTGGCGAATGCCAGTGAGATGTTTTTCGAGAATTTCTCGACGGATGAGTCGAGCACTGAAGGTCTGTTTGAAGACTACGATCAGCCCAATACTCGTGTGACGCACATGACCGTAGACCACGGCTTGCCGCTCACTTTTTGGCGAGCGGTAGGGCACTCCTATACGGCGTTTGCTAAGGAGTCCATGATTGATGAGATCGCTCAGGCGGCGGGTATTGACGAGGTGACCTTTCGACTGCAGAACACCCAAGGTAGCCCACGCCGTCAAAATGTGATTCGCATCGCCGGCGAGCGAATGGCGCAGATGGCGGTGCCTGAGGGGCATCATCTTGGCATGGCGATGCACCATTCCTTTGCGACCGACGTGGCAGAGATTGCCGAGGTGTCGGTGGAGAACGGTCAGATCCGCGTTCACAAAGTGACCTGCGTGGTCGACTGCGGTCAGGCGGTTAATCCAGACATTGTGCGGTCACAAATGGAGGGCGGCATTATTTATGGCCTCACAGCAGCGCTCTATGGCGATTTGAATCTGGAGGCTGGCGCCGTCAAGGAAAGTAATTTCCATGACTACCGGATGTTGCGCATGAATGAGTCTCCTGAGATTGATGTCGTGATTGTCGACAGTGGGACTGAGCCCACCGGTGTGGGAGAGCCCGGGCTGCCGCCGATCGCGCCGGCGGTGGCGAACGCGGTATTTAAGGCAACCGGGCAACGGTTACGATCGCTACCCCTTAAGCTGGCCTGACTCGGCGAGCGTTAAGCTGGACTGAACCGGGGTGCGCTACGCTGACCAGTAGGCGCCCTGCGGCGGGACACCCGCTGATGCAGCGTGGCTGAACATCGTCAGGCTCAGGCACGCATTGGCGTGCTGACCCCAAGCGGCGGACGCTATTGGCGCTTAACGGTGTCCGCTTTTGTCAGAGTGGCCATCTAACTGCAGGGTGTCACCGCGTCAAGTGAACACACGTAGATGAAAGATCAAAGGAATCAAGAAATGAAGGTAACCGATCGGGTTGTGTTGATCACAGGTGCCAGCTCAGGTGTGGGCGCCGCGCTAGCCAGTAAACTCTCTGCTATGGGGGCACGCGTGGTGGTGAATTACAGCCGCTCTGCCGAGGCAGCTGAGGCAGTGGTAGCGCAAGTACTCGCTGCGGGTGGTCAGGCGATTGCGATACAGGCCGATGTCTCAGAAGAGGCAGATTGCAAACGGTTAGTGGCGGCGACCATCGAGCACTTTGGTCAACTCGATATGCTAGTGAATAACGCGGGCACCACGACCTTTGTTCCCCATGATCAACTCGACGCGCTGACCGAAGAGATTTGGCTCAAGACCTTACGCGTGAATCTGATTGGCGCCTTTATGATGTCGCGTGAAGCTGCACCGCATATCGAGGCGGCGGGAGGGGGCGAGATCGTGATGACCTCGAGCATCGCGAGTACCACCGCCGCAGGAAGCTCCATTGCTTACTGTGCCTCAAAGGCGGGCATGAACAGTCTCACTCGCACCCTTGCGAAAACCCTTGGTAAAAAGAAAATCCGCGTCAATGCGGTGCTGCCGGGTTTAATCGACGGTGACTGGGCTTTTAATACTTGGGGTGGTGGCGATGCTGAGCAATACGAGGGGCTGAAAAAAATGTTCGCAGAGCAAACCGCGCTGGGGCATGTTGTGACGCCTGCGGATGTGGCCGATACGATTATCTCGCTGATCACGGGCTCCGATTTTGTCACCGGTCAGCTGGTCACACTGGATTCTGGGTTCACGTTGTAACCCCGGCTCGGCGCCGCCCGGTCAGCGAGGTGGGTCCGCCACTTTCCCTGCGCCACTGCATCTCGTCGAGTACCACTGTGTTATACCGAGTGCTATTGGGTGGTGTCGAGCGCCACTGGGTTTTGTCCATTACCAGTGGGTAAGGCTAGTGTCACTGTATGTTGTCTAGTTTCACTGTGGAGCGTCACTGTGGAGTGTCATTGTGGAGTGTCATTGTGGAGTGTCACTGTGTTGTATCCAGTGCCATTGGGTTGTGTCTACTGATACGGGTGGTGTCACGTGCCAATGTGCTGTGCTACGCGGCGTGTGCGCCCGGGATCGCTGCCAGCAATGAGCGGGTGTAGTCTTCTCGAGGCGTTTCAAATACCTGCGCGGTTGGGCCCTCTTCCACCAGCTTGCCGCGATACATCACTGCAATACGGTCGGCGATTTGGCGAATCACCGCCAGATCATGCGAGATAAACAGCATCGTCAGGCCGTATTCTTTGGTCAGGTCGGCGAGCAGGTCGAGAATCTGTGCCTGAATCGTGACATCCAGCGCTGACACGGGTTCGTCTGCGACCATAAACTCCGGTCGCGTCGCGAGTGCGCGGCCAATCGCAATACGTTGGCGCTGCCCCCCCGAAAACTCGT
>CAJQKG010000202.1 GCA_905478845.1 uncultured Luminiphilus sp. | reverse complement strand
GAGCACCTGACGCGCGATCAGATGCGCACGGTCATGATGCAAGTGATGACCGGAGAGGCGACACCCGCGCAAATTGGCGCCTGGTTGGTGGCATTGCGACTCAACGGCGAGACCATCGAAGAAATTGCCGGTGCGGCTGAGGTGATGCGCGAGTTGATGATTCCTGTGCAGGTCGATGACACCCATCTCATCGACTTGGTGGGCACTGGCGGCGACGGCGCCAACTTATTCAATGTCTCGACAGCAGCCACCTTTGTGGTGGCGGCTGCGGGTGGGAGAGTTGCCAAGCACGGTAACCGATCGGTCTCCAGCAGCAGCGGTTCCTCTGATGTTTTGGAGACCCTTGGCGTGAGTCTCAGCCTGACGCCGGCGCAGATTGAGCGCTGTATTAGTGAAGTGGGTCTGGGCTTTATGTTTGCCCCGGTTCATCACGGTGCTATGAAACATGCCATTGGCCCCCGACGCGAACTGGGGCTGCGGACGCTCTTTAATATTCTGGGTCCGCTGACGAATCCCGCTGGGGTTAAGCGCCAAGTATTGGGTGTCTATGACCCTGAGCTTTGCGAGCCCTTGGCTCGTGCACTCGGCCAACTGGGCAGCGTGCACGCGTTGGTCTTACATAGCGCCGATGGCTTAGATGAAATTTCGATTGCTGCGCTCACACACGGCGTTGAGTTGAAGGCCGGCCATATTTCACCCATTACCATTGACCCGGCCGCATTAGGCCATGGCTATGACTCCCTCGATGGTCTGCAAGTCTCGACCGCCGAGGCCTCGGCGGCGTTGATTCGATCAGCACTCGACAATGACGCATCTGAAGCCAGCAATAAGGCACGGTCAATGATGGCACTCAATGCAGGTGCAGGGATTTATGTTTCGGGGTTGGTCGATAGCTTAGCGGAGGGCGTAAAACGTGCCGAAACCGCCCTCGCGTCGGGTGATGCCGCAGCGCAGCTCGCGCGGTTTGTGGCGTTTACGCAAGATCTGTCTCACTCAGCAGGATCGGATTCCTCACTATGAATACTAAGCTGGCCGCCCCGACTGTGCTCAAGCAGATTTTTGAGCGTAAACGAGAAGAGATCATCGAGCGTCAAAAAGCACGGTCACTGTCTCAGCTTCAGGAGATGGCCGCTAATGCGTCGCCGGTGCGAGGCTTTCGTCGGGCGCTGGCGCAGCGTGCGGCAGAGGGCGCCGCGGCAGTCATTGCTGAGGTCAAGAAAGCCAGTCCTAGCAAAGGCGTTATTCGGGAGCATTTTGTGCCTGCCGAGCTGGCGGCAAGTTATGAGCAAGGAGGCGCCACCTGCTTGTCGGTGCTGACGGACATCGATTTTTTCCAAGGGGCAGATGCTTACTTGCAGTCAGCGCGAGCGGCCTGTCAGCTGCCAGTGCTGCGCAAGGACTTCACGCTTGATCCGTACCAGATCTGGGAGGCTCGGGCACTGGGTGCCGATGCCATTCTATTGATTGTGGCGTGCCTCGAATTACCCGAGCTAACAGACCTCTACGACTGTGCCAGTGACGCGGGTCTCGATGTGTTGGTCGAGGTACACAACGAGGCCGAACTGGATGAGGCGTTGACACTAGGTGGCGATCTGATTGGCATTAACAATCGGGACCTGCATACCTTTGAAACCAGTTTAGCGACGACCTATCGCTTGTTGGAGCGGATCCCTGCGGGAGTGCAGGTGGTGACGGAGAGCGGCTTCAGTACGGCCTCTCAAGTCGTCGAGATGCGTGCCAAAGGGGTTCACACTTTCTTAATTGGAGAGACCTTTATGCGCGCAGCCGACCCGGGTGCGGCGCTCGCCGCTTTTTTTGCTGAGCGTTAGCGGGCGCTGTGATTGATACGAGCCACTGAGTGAAGGGCGTTTCCTGAGAGTGATCAACACGATCAATCTCGGCGAAGCCCCGAGCCTGTTGTGCTAACAGCACAACACCCTCAGTAGGAGGTTCTCAAGGCGGCGCACCGAGCCGATCAACGGTGGTTATTACGGTGGTGGTTATCGCTTGGGTGATTATTTCGTGGGCGGCATGACTTGAGTGATATGGCTCGTACGATAGGGCGATAACGAGGATGCGGTGAGGTCACCACAACGCCCCGCGACAGTAGGCGCCCCTTCAGCAACAAGCGGTTTTAAAATTGAGCACAATAGGAGAGTAAACAGCATGCAAGGAACGGTGAAGTGGCTCGACGACGCAATGTTTATCGGCGAATCGGGGTCGGGGCACAGCGTTGTCATGGATGGCCCTGAGGATTTGGGTGGACGTAACCAATCACTTCGACCTATGGAGATGTTGTTGCTCGGTACGGGGGGGTGTGCGCTCTATGATGTGGTGAGCATGTTAAAAAAGTCTCGGCAGCAGGTCACCGATTGCCGCGTTGAGCTCCACGCTGATCGAGCAGACACCGTGCCCGCGGTTTTTACCGAGATGAGGCTGCACTTTGTGGTCACAGGGTGGGGGTTGCGCGAGGCACAGGTTGAGCGCGCCGTCGCACTCTCAGCTGAAAAGTATTGCTCGGCCTCTATCATGTTTGCCAACGCGGGAGTCGCCGTGACACACAGCCATAGCATTGAGGAAGCGACAACGCCTTCCTAATCGGACTAGATCCAATAGGTGGTCCGCGTCATGACCTGACTGGCCAGAGTCATCACGTCTTTAATAGGGCGCGAAAACTCCTGGCCTCCCAGCGCTAACGCCTCTTCGCCGTGGCGTTCTTCATCGGCCAGCATTTGCTGCAGGATGAGCTGCGACTTTCGATCTTCGCTGGGCAGCGCTTTGAGATGTGCTCTTAAGTGTCCGGCAACACGTTCTTCGGTGGCGTGAACAAAACCGAGACTGACCTTGTCGCCGGCGACGGCGGTGACCGCCCCGAGTGCGAAGGAGGCCGCGTAGAAGAGGGGGTTGAGCCGACTCGGTTTAGCGTCTAGCTCCTGTAGCCGTGTCTCACACCAAGCCAAGTGGTCCGCCTCCTCTTGTGCAGCGGCGAGTAAGTTGTGACGAGTGGCCTCAGATCGTGCGGCGAGTGCTTGGCCCTGGTAGAGCGCTTGGGCACATACCTCACCCGTATGATTCACTCGCATCAAAGACCCTGCGTGGTCACGTTCACGCGCACTGAGGGGGGGCTCTTGATGTGCTAATGCGGGGGAGGGTCGCGAAGAAATAGGGCTTTGGCTCGGCTGCCCGGCCAGTTGACGCAGTCGATCATCGACGCCACTGATGAAGCGATCGAGCCCTGTCAGCGTGCGCTGCTCTGATGTCGTTTTAGCTGTCATGAGCCCAGCTTAGCGATCTATCGCGCGCCAGCCAATATCTTGGCGAAAAATCATATCCTGCCAACTGATGTGATCGACCCCTGCGTAGGCCAATTGAATGGCATCCTCAATGGTGTTGCCCAGCGCGCTGACACACAACACGCGCCCACCGTGAGTCACGATATGATCGTCTTGAGTCTGAGTGCCGGCATGAAACACTTTGGTGGTCTCAGGCCATGGGGTGTCGAGGCCGGTAATGGCATGGCCCTTTTCATAGGCATTGGGATAACCGCCCGCCGCCAGCACAACACCCACTGCTGGCCGAGGATCCCACTGCGCCACGGCAGTATCGAGTGTCCCCCCCAACGCAGACTGACAGTGAGATACCAAGTCACTCTGCAGTCGCTGCAGGATGGGTTGGGTTTCGGGGTCACCAAAACGGCAATTGAACTCTATGACGGAGGGGTTGCCATCGGCATCGATCATCAGCCCCGCGTAGAGGAAACCGGTGTAGGGGTGCCCTTCTTCTGTCATTCCTTTCACGGTTGGCAGAATAACCCGCTCCATAATGCGCTGGTAAACGACCTCTGTGACAACAGGAGCGGGTGAGTAGGCACCCATGCCGCCCGTGTTGGGACCCGTGTCACCGTCACCGATTCGTTTATGGTCTTGGGAGGTGGCCATCGGCAGCACGTTGTCCCCATCTACCATCACAATAAAGCTGGCTTCCTCTCCCACAAGAAAGCCCTCGATGACCACCTGCGCGCCGGCCTCACCAAATTTATTGTCTGCGAGCATGTCGCGAAGGGCCTCCTCAGCCTCGGCCAGCGTCATGGCGACAATGACCCCCTTACCGGCGGCAAGCCCGTCGGCTTTCACGACAATAGGGGCGCCTTGTTCGCGAACATAGTCGAGCGCCGGGTCGAGCGCGGTAAAGACCGCATAGGCCGCGGTAGGAATGTGATGTCGTGCGAGAAAGTCTTTGCTGAAAGACTTACTGCCTTCGAGTTGCGCCGCGCC
>CAJQKG010000201.1 GCA_905478845.1 uncultured Luminiphilus sp. | reverse complement strand
TCATGATTGAGCCGCTTTAGGTCTCTTATCGGGTCCCATCCGATGCGCCGTTCCAAGGTCACGCCTAGGGAGCGCGGCCGCCCGGCGGGTCACCGGGGGGCGTGTTGCCGCCAGTGAGGCACAATTGGTGGGTTTTCGCAGCGATTTAGGGGTTAAATAGCCAAAAAAGGCATCCAATAGCACCAAATTTGCATAAAAAGGGCATCAACTCGATGGTGGGTAAGCGCGCATGAAAGCACTGGTCAAAAAACAGGCTGAAGAAGGTCTTTGGTTAGAAGAGGTGCCCATGCCAGCGGTAGGGGGCAATGATGTCCTGATCAAGGTCCATAAAACCGCCATTTGTGGCACCGATGTGCACATTTACAACTGGGATGACTGGGCCCAAAAAACCATCCCCGTCCCGATGACAGCCGGCCATGAATACGCGGGCGAAATTGTTGAACTCGGTGCGAATGTCACGGGGTTAGAGATCGGCGATATTGTCTCAGGAGAGGGGCATGTGGTGTGCGAGCGCTGCCGGAATTGCCTCGCCGGTCGCCGCCATCTCTGCCCTAATACGCAAGGGGTAGGGGTGAACCGGGACGGCGCATTTGCCGAGTATGTGGCGATTCCGGCAACGAATGTCTTCCGGCCTAATATCTATATTCCTACCGAATTATTGAGTATTTTCGACCCCTACGGCAACGCGGTGCATACCGCGCTGTCGTTCAATATGGTCGGTGAGGATGTGATCATTACCGGTGCCGGCCCCATTGGCATTATGGCGGCAATGGTGGCGGGGCACTGTGGCGCGCGCAATGTGATCCTGACGGACGTGAATGAATATCGGCTGGATCTGGCGAAACGCATCGTCCCTAAGGTGCGTCCCATTAATGTGGCTAAGCAGGAGATCACCCGGAGCTTTATGGAGAGTCTTGGCATTCTCGAGGGCTTTGATGTCTGCCTTGAGATGTCGGGTTCGCCGGCCGCCTTCAGGGATGTGTTAAGTAAAATGATTAACGGTGGCAACATTGCCATGCTCGGGATTATGCCCGATGAAACCGGTATCTCGTGGACCGACGTGGTCTTTAAGGGCCTAAATATCAAAGGTATCTACGGCCGTGAAATGTACGAGACCTGGTACAAAATGGTCATGATGGTGCAGAGCGGATTGCCGATCGAGCGCATCATTACCCACCGGTTCCATTACACCGAATTTCAAGAAGGTTTCGACATCATGCGCTCGGGTCAGTCGGGCAAAGTGATTCTCGATTGGAAAGCGTGATATGAGTTACCAAGAGGTGAAGGGCAGCTATGCCGCAGAGATCGCTGAAATAAAATCGGCCGGTCTCTGGAAGACGGAACGCGTGATTGCCTCTGAGCAGAAAAACGAGATCACGCTCGAGGATGGCGCCAATGTCGTCAACATGTGCGCCAACAATTATCTTGGGCTAGCGAATAACGCTGAGGTGATGAAAGCGGCGAGTGATAGTTTACAGCGATGGGGATTCGGTGCCGCTTCTGTGCGCTTTATTTGCGGCACACAGGGCATTCATAAAACTTTAGAGCAGCGCATGAGCGCGTTTGTCGGTATGGAGGACACGATTCTCTACGCCGCCTGCTTCGACGCCAATACGGGGTTGTTTGAAACCATTTTGGGTGCTGAAGATGCGGTCATTTCTGACGAACTGAACCATGCCTCGATTATCGATGGTGTGCGCCTTTGCAAGGCGTCTCGTTATCGATACAAGAACAATGATATGGCTGATCTTGAAGAAAACCTCAAGGCAGCGCGAGCCGCTGGTGTTCGGCGCATTTTGATTACCACGGATGGCGTCTTCTCGATGGATGGCACGGTCGCGCAGTTAGATGCGATTTGTGATCTAGCCGACCAGTACGGGGCGATGGTTCACCACGACGACTGCCATGCCACGGGGTTCATGGGAGTGACGGGTCGGGGTGTACATGAGCACTGCGGCGTGATGGGTCGCGTTGACATCATCACCGGCACCTTTGGTAAGGCCCTCGGTGGTGGTTCGGGCGGCTTTACTGCCGGTCGCCAAGAAATCATCGACATCTTGCGCCAGCGTTCGAGGCCGTATTTGTTCTCTAATACCTTAGCGCCGGCAATTTGCGCGGCCTCGCTGAAGGTGCTCGATATGCTCGAAGCCTCGACCGCGCTGCGCGATACCCTTCATAGCAATACCCAGTATTTTCGCGAGCAGATGCAGGCACATGGCTTCGCGGTGCCCGCAGGTGATCACCCTATCGTGCCAGTCATGCTGGGTGATGCGGTGGTGGCACAGCGCATGTCCGAGCGGTTGCTTGAGCTGGGTATTTACGCGGTGGGGTTCTTTTACCCGGTGGTGCCCAAAGGAAAAGCCCGTATTCGCGTACAAATATCAGCCGGGCATACCAAAGACGATTTAGATAAAGCCGTTGCGGCCTTCAGTCAGGCGCAACAAGAAGTTGCTGCGTAATCCATTGAAAAGGCCGTGAACAGACTCTGAGCAGAGACGCTGCAGCGGTATCACCTGGGCATTTTGCAGGGGGCATGGGCCACAGAGCGCCGAGCTCGGGCACTGGTGCGCTTGATGGAGCGAGTTGACTCTCGAGCTTGTTGGCTGGCGAACCGTGTAAAGCAGCGTCTTCTTGCTGGCCTTGCCGATAACGCCTAACCAATTCATGATAACCGTGGGTTTCAATCGCTGAGCGAGTATGAATGACGATCAATCTAATGAGCCTTTAACGCAGCCCTCCAAATGGCGAGGCAGAACAGAAGTTTTGTTGCTGGTCATCGGTGCGTTGGTGCTGGTGATCCCTACCGTATTTGTCTTTCTTTCCGGTGCAGAGTAAGGCAAGTCGTCTCATGATGCTGCCAGCCGTGCCAGCCGTGCCAGCCGTAGCGAGATCTTTGTGTCCAGCGTGGCGCGTCGACGCCCCAGTCAAACCCCATAACAAAAACACTAGGCCAGGGCGAGGCGTCGAGTGACCAAGCGATATGCCCCCGCCACTGAGCGCAATCGAGAGCCGCTGCTGCAGGTGCTGCAATCACACTTACCTCAGCGAGGCGTTGTATTAGAGATTGCGGCAGGATCAGGACAGCATGCCGCTTATTTTGCCCCTCGGCTCGCCCCTCGGCTGTGGTTACCGACGGACAAGGATGCCGTCAACTTGGCGTCCATACACGCGTGGTGTGCCGAGGCGGACAGCGAGAGCTTGTTAGCCACCCAGCATCTCGATGTCTTAGAGACGGTATGGGAGATAGAACAGCAAGCATTACCGGAAGACGTTACCGCGATCGTCAACATCAATATGCTGCATATTGCGCCGTGGCTCTGTTGTCACGGCTTATTCGCAGGCGCCAAGCGGATGCTAAGGCAGGGGGGCATTGTGCTCCTCTATGGGCCCTTTAAAGAGCAAGGTCAACATACCGCGGTCTCTAATGAGTCATTTGATACGCAGTTGCGCGCTGAAAATGCCAGCTGGGGTATCAGAGATGTGGAAGCGGTGACGGAGGTCGCGCGGGAGGCGGGTTTTGACTGTGCGGAGATGATACAGATGCCTGCTAATAACCACGTGCTGGTATTTCACTATCAATGAACGTTGCTCCGGCTCGCAGTCATCGCCT
>CAJQKG010000200.1 GCA_905478845.1 uncultured Luminiphilus sp. | reverse complement strand
TTGCTGCGCTAGTCCCTGAAGGATCTGATGCAAGCTCTCGCCGGGCTCAATAGTCAATACCGCACCTTCGGACTGGAGCTGAAGCGGCTGATGCCAGCGGCTATGCAGCACATATGCGCCCGCCGCTGCGGTGAGCAAAACGCCACACACTACCGTCGTTAGCGAGCGGAACATGAGACTACCTGCTGTGTCAGCGCATCTTGAATACACCGGGGTAAAGCGCTCTTTGAATAGTGCTGATCCTCGATACGAGAGACCGCAATCACGCCTCTGACTGTATTGCTGATCAGTACTGCATCAGCTTTACTCAGTTCCGCTAGCGTGATGGCGCGCTCACCAACGGTATAGTTAAGCTGGGGCAGTACTGCTTCGATTAGCAGCTGCCTGCGGGTTCCCGCGATGCCGCACTGGCTCAGATCCGGCGTGACACATTGGCCGCCAAAAAAGGCAAAAATATTGCCTCGGGTACTGGAAATGACATGGTCTTGTGCATCTAACATCAGCGCGTCATCCCAGTGTTGAGCCGCGGCTTCCTGGGCCGCCAGCACTTGCTCAGTGCGCGCCAATAATTTGAGCCCGGCAAGCTGAGGTTGATGAGCCCAACGCGTGACCGCAACGCCACATGCTTGTGTCTCAGGAGCCCGCTCCAACGGAGGAAATAGCCGCAAAATATATCGGGGCAATGCTGGCTCGGCCGGCGCGTACCCGCGGGGACCTGAACCGCGTGTCACCGTTAGCCGAGCAGTGCCGGAGTGCCCTACCGATTCAACACAACGGCAGACATCGTCAAAGACCTGTTGCACCAACGCGGTGGGATCTGGAAACCGTAATGCGCCAAGCGCCAGCGCAAGCCTGTCTGAATGAAGTGATCGGCATGCCATCTCTCCACTCGAGCAGCTCATTGTCTCGAACGCACCATCGGCATAGTTAAGCCCTCGATCATCAAGCGGGATACTGCCCCCCGCCTTACCATCGACCCATTCGCGTGGCTTCGACAATGGCGATATCAATCCAGTTGACTAAAAATCAAAGAGCCGTTGGTGCCGCCAAAGCCAAACGAATTCGAAAGCGCGTGACGCATCACGCGTTCTTGAGCGTGATGCGGGACGTAATTCAAATCACATCCCGGGCTTGGGTTATCAAGATTAATGGTCGGCGGCGCCACACCATCGCGCAGCGCAAGAATCGTCAAAATGGCTTCAACTGAGCCCGCCGCGCCAAGCAAATGCCCAATCATTGATTTGGTAGAGCTCACCGCTAACTCCGAGGCGTGATCGCCGAAGACCGCCTTGATCGCCAGCGTCTCCGCCAGATCACCTGCCGCCGTTGATGTGCCATGCGCATTGACGTACGCAATATCAACCGCTTGCAGCTCCGCATCGTCGAGTGCTTGCTGCATGGCCGCAGCCGCGCCTCGTCCATCCTCAGGAGGCGAAGTCATGTGATAGGCATCACCGCTCATGCCAAAGCCCGTGAGCTCACAATAAATATTGGCTCCACGCGCTTTAGCGCTGTCGTAGGACTCCAACATTAAAATACCCGCACCGTCCCCCAAAACAAAGCCGTCTCTGTCAGCATCCCAAGGCCGCGACGCGCGCTCAGGGTTATCGTTGCGCGTTGACAGTGCCCGCGCCGCGGCAAATCCACCAATGCCAACAGGGGTCGTTGCCATTTCTGCGCCGCCAACGAGCATCGCATCGACATCACCTGCGGCGATCAATCGGGCGCCTAGTCCAATATTATGGGTGCCCGTCGTGCAGGCGGTTACCACCGCCAGGTTCGGCCCCTGCAGGTTGTACAGAATAGACAAGTTACCGGCGATCATATTAATGATGGCCCCGGGGACAAAAAACGGTGAAATACGTTTCGGCCCCTTATGCTCGACCAGCATCGCGGTATCTTCAATCGAGCCAATACCGCCGATACCCGAACCGATGGCGCAGCCAACACGATGTGCGTTGCGATCAGTGATTTCCAAACCCGAATCACGAAAGGCCTGAATGCCGGCGACCATGCCATACTGAATAAAAGGGTCCATCCGGCGGGCATCGCGGGACTCAAGGTAACCCTCCACAGAGAATGATTTTACGCAGGCACTGAAGCGCGTCGTAAAAGCACTGGCATCGAACTGATCGATGTCGGCGACGCCGCTGGCGCCAGCACAAATGCCTTGCCAGCTGGTCGCAACATCGAGTCCCAGCGGCGTTACGGCGCCCAGCCCCGTGACAACGACTTTATTGCCTTTCATGCTTCGCTTCTCCTGCCTCATCTAGTGATGGTGTAATGAGCGCGCTGATTAGGCGACTTAGCCGGCAGGCCGACCAACCCTCATCCAGCGCCCATCATTTGACACCACAACGATCGGTGACTGACCGACTCCAGAAAGCGAAAGGGCCGCAATGCTGAAGCAGAGCGGCCCTCGACTCGATTCGCTTCTGCGACTCGCTTAAGCGAGATTTTCGTTGATGTAATTAATAGCCAGCTGAACCGTAGTAATTTTCTCGGCTTCTTCGTCGGGGATTTCGGTTTCGAACTCCTCCTCCAGCGCCATTACCAACTCTACCGTATCGAGGGAGTCCGCACCGAGATCATCAACAAAAGATGCCTCTGCTTTTACTTCCTCTTCCTTGACGCCCAGTTGCTCAGCGACAATCTTCTTGACTCGATCTTCGATATTGCTCATGACGTACTCAATACTCCCAAGTTAGTCAGGCACTGCGCCTGCTCGACGGGGATTTTACAAGCTTTTGCCGCAAGTAAAACCTTTTTTACTCTGTTTATCCCTCTTGATAAGGATCTCTAGCCCATGTAGAGGCCGCCATTGACATGAATGGTCTCCCCGGTGACATATTGAGCGCCATCGCTCACCAGAAAGGCCACTGTCTCAGCGATGTCCTCGGGCCGCCCTAAACGACCCAATGGAATTTGCGCTTGCAACCCGCTGCGTTGCGCTTCATTTAATGCCCGCGTCATATCAGTGTCGATAAATCCTGGCGCCACGCAATTGACGGTAATCGATCGTGAGCCCAGCTCTCGCGCCAATGACCTTGCCATTCCTTCCGCGCCCGCCTTGGTAGCGGCATAGTTACTCTGTCCTGCGTTGCCCATAGCGCCGACCACTGAGGTAATGTTAATCACCCTGCCCCACTTGGCCTTTGTCATGCCGCGCAGGCAGGCTTTAGACAGGCGGTATAGAGCATTCAGGTTGGTATCCACTACCGAATGCCATTCCTCCTCCTTCATGCGCATGAGGAGATTATCTTGGGTGATACCCGCGTTATTGACCAACACCAATGGATCGCTCAGGTCAGTGCGAATAGCCTCCAAGCAGGCCGCTATCGAATCGGGATCAGTCACATTAAGCACCTTGCCCACACCGCCCCACTCTGACAGGTGGGACGAAATCCGCTCTGCCCCCTGCTCACTGGTCGCCGTACCCACAACCATCAAGCCGCGCTGCGCTAAGCTGGCCGCGATTGCCGAACCAATACCCCGGCTCGCACCGGTGACCAACGCTACTGTACGATCGGGTTGAGTCATAGGTTCTCTCCTGAGGCTGCCTGCAGTGCCTCTATCGTCTCCAACGGCGAGCACACGACCGATTTATCAATGCGCCTCATAAGGCCCGAGAGCACTTTCCCGGGTCCGCATTCTAGGAATCGATCGCATCCAGCCTGCAACAGTGTCGCCACGCATCGCGTCCAAATAACTGGTTCAGACACCTGCCTCACGAGGCGACGCCGGATCTCTAAGGCCTTGCGGTGTGGCTGGGCATCGACATTGCTGATAACGGGCATCAGAGCATCGCGCAAGGCTACCGAGTGAAACGCTTCTGCCATCACCCCGGCGGCAGGCTGCATTAAGGGGGTATGAAAGGGAGCACTGACCGCCAGT
>CAJQKG010000199.1 GCA_905478845.1 uncultured Luminiphilus sp. | reverse complement strand
AAGAAGGTTTACTGCGTAACTCGGCAAAGGTGTCATGCCAGCTCGGTGCGCTGTTGGTTTGGGCAGAGGGAGGGTCTGAGTAACCCCGTGGTGGCTCAGTAATGCTCATTTTGACCAACACGGCCACCAAGACACCGGGCAGTCCGACGACGACAAATGCCACTCGCCAGCCCTCAATGTTGCTCCAATCGAGCCCGCCGAAGAGCCAGCCTAGTCCAAGGCCGGTGAGCCAGTTTCCCACGTCGGTTCCTTGCATTTGAGCGATCGGCCCACCAAACAGATTGGCGAGTACGCTGCCTAGGGTGACACCCATCGAATAGATCCCCAAGGCGGTGGCTCGCTTGCGGGCAATAAAATAATCACCGATCAGCGAATTGGCAGGCGGTGTGCAACCGGCTTCTCCAATTGCCACTCCAATCCTGAATAGCAGCAGCGTGACGAAGCCGACAGCGATCCCGCACAGCGCGGTCATAATCGACCACAGCACGATGCAGATGGCGATTACATTGACGCGATTGGCCCGGTCGGCCCACAGGGCGATGGGTAACCCCATCACGGCGTAAAAAATAGCAAAGGGCGGCCCGTAAAGAAGCCCCCACTGCGCGTCGGTGAGTTGAAAAGACTCAATGATGGGTTGTGCCACCACCGCGATAAGTGTGCGGTCCACAAAGTTGAGCGTGTAAACCAGCATGAGTAGCACAAGCACATAGTGCCGATAGGAGGGTGATCCGTAGCCGGTTAGATGCCCGTTGTCGGGATCACTCGATGGCGCTGGCATAATCTGAATCCATTTTTTGGGCAGAGAATAGTCTCATCAGCAAGTCGGCAAGCTGATGAAGGTTATAAGTCGGCCGATACTTGTGCGCCATTGATAAAGCGAATGAAGGGTGCGCTTTGCTCGAGCTGCGCTGATGTGTCGAAGCGAATCCGTTCTTCTACTCTATCGATAATCCATCGTGTTATCGAGGGCAAATCAAGTTGACGCGCCTTCGAGAGCGAAATCCAGTGTATTTCATTGAGCTCGCCACTGGCATCGACGACGCGCTCGGGATCGTTTTGTATAAAGCGATCGTGCACCATAAAAAATCGAGTATCGAAGCGGCGGTTAGGATTCGGCGGGGTGATCGCTCGGGCGATAAAATCCATATGCTCCAGTGGTGGCTCGACATCGTGCGCAAAGTACTCCTGCCAAATGCTGTTGCGGCTGCGCAGCGGAGACACGGCTTTGCGACCAATGACGAGGCCCGTTTCTTCATAGGTTTCTCTGATGGCTGCCAGCGCTAATCCACGAAGCTTGCGGTCGCCCACATCCTTGCGCGTTGATTTGCGTAAACGGGTCATAACGGGGTCGCTCAGCTCGCCGGGTACCTGCAGCTGTTGATCCACTCGATCTAGTTTTCCCCCGGGGAAGACAAATTTATTCGGCATAAAGCGATGGGTGGCTGCTCGCTTGCCCATGAGAATGGTGGGCTCTGGCCCGCCTCGAACAACGATGAGCGTCGCAGCATCTTTGGGTCGTACCTGCGCGATTGCACTGTCTCGATGTCCCACCCTTGTTTCTGAGGTAATAGTTTCGGAGGTGATCGTCTCAGTGGCGGTCTTCGTGGGGGCTTGCATCATAATCGAGTCATTGCTCTGGAATCGCGTGATGTTCAGAGGCCGCTTCACGAGGGCCGTCCTGAACCGATAGCAGACCGAGTACAAACACGACGGCAACCGTGCCTGCAATCATCAGCGTCATGAGCGCGGCGAAGAACTTATTCACGGTGCATCTGCTGGTCGCCTTTCTTGTTAACCCTTAACATCATCGCCCAGTCACGAAACGGTCCTATGATGTTCTGTCCGAGGGAGCGATATTGATCTTGTGTCGCGGGCCCTAATCCCCAAGGAGTGTACTCATCCTTTTCGGGAATGTAGAGCGTGCCGAACAAACGATCCCAAAGGCTGGTCACCGCAGCAAGATTAGTGTCGTGATGTTTGTCCAGATAACTATGATGGATATGATGCATCACGGGGCTCTGTAACCACCGTGATAGACCCTTGGGGTAGTGAAATGCGACGTGGTAATGGCGGAAAGCGCCATTGAATCCAAACACGACCGCAAAAAAGCCGATATTAAATAGTGTCGCAGGCACGATGCTGCCGGCAAATAACCAGCCAAACAGTCCCCCCGCGAAACCGTAGGCTAGCGCCGCTCCGATGGCATAGATCGGGCCCTCTATGATGTGTTCGCGATATCGCGTCAGTGGCGTTAATACCTCCGCAGAGTGATGGACTTTATGGATTGCCCACAGCGCGGGAACGTTGTGTTCGCAGTAGTGAATCGCATAAAAGAGAAAGTCATAAACCAGTAGCGTCACCAAACTGTAAAGCAGCATCCAGCCCCAGTGACTGGCTAGGCCAGGGCCCGCTCCCCATAGTGCCTCTAATCCCGAGATGACGGCGGACTCGGTGGCAGGAGCAACACTGACTAAAAAAGTGGTCGCCCATATTGGATGTAATAAACGCTCTATCACATACAGTCCCACATCAACTTTTGCCGAGGTGTGGGTGTAGATCTCTTTGGGTAGCAGGAAGTGCAGCAGACCCCGTTGCTTGACGCGCCCATTGACTCCTTTAGCGCCCCAGCCATCACGCAGTACCCAAATGCCCGTCGCCATAGCGAACATCAGTAGCAGCATCTGCCACGTCAGGTCGCGCGGCACGTGCTCACCGATTGTGGCAATCACAGCGCCGAGTAATTCGTTGATCGGTCCAATTGTGTGTTCCATTGTGTTCAGTATACGGCTTGTCTTAATACTGTGTGAGATCGAGCCGCTTGATACTCCAATAACGCAGTATTGGGCTGCGTGAGGGCTGGCTGGGGCGGCGGCGAGAGATTAGGGCGCCGTCGCGAAAGGTATGGTGTCCTGCTGAGACGCATGATGTCTTGGCAAGAAGCATGGTGTCTTGGCAAGAGGCATGGCAGGCTAGCGACGATAGCAGAGACGATAAAGGTCTTATCTGATGAAGGAAATGCAAGGAGCGCTGGTGAGCGCCTATGTGGGTGCTGCGGGCTCATTAAAAAAAATCGAATGCGACACGCTCGAATTTGCCTTCGACGGTATCGTGGGTGATCGCCATCGCGGGTTTACTCGGGCGGCATGGGAGCTCACGGATAAGCAACCCGGCGGCACCGAGCGTCGAAATGAACGTCAATGGTCGGCGGTGGGCCATGAGGATTTGGCGGCGGTCTCTACACAACTCGGTCTACCGGAAGCACTGAAGGCGGGTGACGTCGCGGTGAACCTGAGTATCTCGGGTATTCCTGAATTCTCCCGCTTACCGCGAGGAACCGTATTAACCTTCGATGGAGGTGTTGTGCTGATCGTGGAGGAATACAATCCCCCGTGTAGCAGAATGTCCCAGCACATCGCTGATCATTACCATGCCCTCAGTGAGGCTCCCCTCGGCAAGAATGATTTTATTGAGGCCTCTAAATTTTGTCGCGGCTTGGTCGGTGCGGTAGAGGTGCCGGGTGTCGTGTCGGTTGGGGAGGGGGTGACAGTCAAACACGAGGTGATACCAAAGTGGCTGCGAGTATGAGCCCATAGAGTATTAACAGCGAGGCAAGGCGATCAGCGATAATATGACCGATCGAGAGACATGGGTGTCCCGACTTGTACGGGCACGCTGAATTCATTGTGAGGTAAGAGGCGTTATGGACAATTTATCGAAATTTTATGTCAACGGGGAATGGGTGGCGCCGCTGTCGTTAGACACGATGCCCGTGCTCAATCCTGTCAATGTGACGCAGCTGGGTGAAGTCGCGCTGGGCAATGAGGCCGATGTAGACCGCGCAGTGGCGGCGGCAGTCGCTGCCTTCGAGCATTTTTCAGCCTGGACGAAGGATCAGCGATTAGCCTTATTAAAGCGTATACGAGACATTAGCGAGCAACGATTTGAAGAGTTGGCACAGGCCATGCGAATGGAAATGGGCGCGCCGATTACCATGGCGCGTGAAGCGCAAGCCGACGCGGCGATAGGGCACTTGGATGGCTTTATGGCGGCACTCGAGCAGCTTGAAGAAACTGAATCCTTCGACAATGGTGAAATGTTGCTGCGGGAGCCCATAGGGGTTTGTGGATTGATTACGCCTTGGAACTGGCCGATCAATCAGGTGGTACTCAAGGTGCTGCCGGTGATCGCGACGGGCTGCACCTGTGTGTTGAAGCCCAGCGAACACACTCCCATCTCTGCGATGATTTATGCTGAGATCCTTCATGAGGCGGGGGTTCCGGCGGGCGTTTTTAATATGGTTAATGGAACGGGTCCTGTCGTGGGGTCAGCGCTGTCTCGGCATGCTGACATCCAAATGATGTCTTTTACGGGGTCGACGCGAGCAGGCACTGCGGTGACACAGGATGCCGCGTCGTCCGTTAAGCGAGTGACCCTTGAGCTGGGCGGTAAGTCACCGAATCTGGTTTTTGCTGATTGTGATCTGGAAAGTCGGGTTACCCAGTCTGTTGCGGAGTGCATGTTCAATACGGGTCAATCGTGTGATGCGCCAACGAGGCTTTTGGTCGAACGCAGCTGTTATGACGAGGCCGTTGAGATTGCGCAGCGCGCTGCTGAACAGACTCGAGTCGATGATCCGGAACTCGAGGGGGACCACTTGGGCCCGCTGTTTGATCAAATTCAGTTCGACCGGGTGCAAGCCATGATTCAGGTGGGTATCGACGAAAAAGCGAAGCTGGTCGCAGGCGGATTGGGTCGCCCCGAAGGGCTGACGACCGGGTGGTTCGTGCGACCGACGATTTTCGCCGATGTCACCAATGACATGCGGATCGCCCGCGAGGAAATTTTCGGCCCGGTCTTGGCGATTATACCCTTTGAGGACGAAGCTGACGCGATTGCCATTGCTAACGATACCCCTTACGGATTGGCTGCTTACCTGCAGACAGGCGACAGTGAACGCGCCGCGCGCGTCGCTCGCAAGCTGCGTGCCGGTGCGGTGCATATTAACGGGGGTGCTTACGAATACGGTTCGCCCTTTGGCGGCTATAAAGCATCGGGGAACGGCAGGGAAGGCGGCCAAATGGGCCTCGACGATTTCCTCGAGACCAAAATGATTCACGGCCTTTCTGACGAGTAGGTCGAACCCCGTTAGGCCCTCGCAGGGCTTGGGGCTAGCTTACTGAGTGGGCTCAGTGTGCCAGTTCTTATCCGCGATGTTGCCCGATACGCTGCCATGGGGTAGCGATAGCGTTACCGTGGTGCCAACCGCGGTTGCCGAGGTGGGAACATATCCGAGACCCACGTTGTGCCCGAGTCTTGGAGAATAGATGACGCTGGTCACAGTGCCCGGCTCGGCGCTTCCCGAAACGGATAGAGGGTAGTACTCCCGCGGATTCGCGATGGGATCTCCCGGGAAGACCAGACGCACGAATTGCTGTGACGTGCCCTCGGCCACAATTTTCTCCAGTGCCTGCTTGCCTAAATAATCCGCGTCTTTACCCATTTTGAAGAAGCGGTTCAGCCCTGATTCGATCGGATTGTTGGCTAAGGTGACGTCATTGCCGTGCGAGAGTAAACCGGTCTCAATCCGGTCGATTAAGTTAGGGCAGCCTGAGCGTAGATTGAGATCCGCTCCAGCCTCCACAATGATATCCCACAGTCGCTCTCCTTCAGCGGCTTCACTTAAGTAGAGTTCGAAACCGCCTTGTCCACTCCATCCAGTGCGTGCAACGACGAGGTCAATGTCTGCAATGCGGCTGTGAATGAAACGGAAAAAGCGAATGTCCTCGACCGGCTCTGCAATCAGTCGACTCAATAGCGTCTCCGATTGAGGACCTTGCAACGACAGCGGGAAGACGTCCGGATCATGGACTTCGACATCAAAGCCACCACCCACTGCCAGTCCTTTTGCCCACAATAAGACGTCTGAGTCAGAAATGGACAGCCAGTAGCGGTCTGCCGATAGGCAGAGAATGATGGGGTCATTCACAACGCCGGCATGCTCATCAAGCAGTGGAGCGTAAATGCATTGTCCGGGTACGCATTTCGAGACATCCCTCGGTGTCAGAAATTCGACAAATTTGAGCGCATCGGGTCCGCGAACCTCGACCTGAACCTGGCAGGCAACGTCCCAGATTTGAACGTGTTCTCTGAGATGCCAGTAGTCGGCCTCTAATGATTCGTATACCGTCGGTAAGACCACGTGGTTGTAGACCGACGCTCTTGTCGCGCCCACGTGAGAGCGTGTTTCGAATGGTGATTTGCGCAGACGGCGCGAAAGAGAAAGCTGTGGTGAATTCATGTACTCTGGTTCCTGTTTGCAGGTCCGCCTTAATTCGGCTCTGTGCCACTCATGATGGGGCTAAGAAACGGGCTCACCGGAGGTCTTGAGTGCGTAGATAACGCGATTGAACGCACTAGCAAAGCCATATTTCACGCAATATAATAAAAAGTAATAAGCAAAGCACGCTTTTTATTTGGTCCGATAAATAGTCTTTTTTAGAGGGCTAACGTGTCACCTAATCGACCCCTTTCATCGTGAGATAGCACTATGGAAACGAACGACCCCAGCGCACTGTTACAGCCTTATGACTGGTCCTTTCCGGTGCCGATTGCCTATGGGCCCGGACGATTAAAAGAACTGGCAACCCATTGCCAAGCCTTGGCCATGAGCAACCCGTTGATCGTGACCGATCGTGGCTCCGCCGACTTGCCGTTTATTGCGACTGCCAAGCGGTCGCTCGAGGCGGCTGGGCTCACGGTTGATAGTTTCTCTGACGTCTCCCCCAACCCGAAGGACACCGAGATTGAGCGGGTCCGTCGATGCTTCCGCGATGGTCATCATGATGGGGTGATCGCAATGGGGGGGGGCAGTGGCATGGACGCCGGAAAAGCCACCACGCTGGTGGCGAATAATGATCTCGATGTGTGGCGCTTTAACTACGATGAAGCGAGTCCCATGCTGCCGGTCGAACATGTCTTCCCTAAGTTGATCTGCATTCCGACGACGGCGGGTACCGGAGCTGAAACGGAAAGTACCGCGATGATCACGCACAGCGAGGAGGGGATGAAGTTGTGTGTTTGGCATCCGGACTTGAAACCGTCGCTGACGTTGCTGGATCCTGAGCTCACGATGGGCCTTCCCCCTCAGCTGACGGCTTGGACTGGTTTAGATGCGCTGGTGCATGCGGTGGAGGCTTATTGCGTGCCTGATTTTCACCCCATGTGCGATGGCATTGCGCTAGGAGCTTTGACGCTGATTGGTCGGTCACTGCCGGCAGTGGTCGAAGAGCCCCACAATATCGCGGCGCGCGGGGGTATGCAGGTTGGTGCCTGTTTGGCGGGCATCGCCTTTTTGAAGGGATTAGGGTTAGTGCACGCGATCAGTCACATGGTTGGCGCAGAATTCGATACCCATCATGGCCTCACCAATGCCGTCGTATTGCCTGCGGTGTTGCGATTCAATGCGCCTGCCATCGCCGAGAAGGTGCCGGCAATGATGCGAGCGCTGGATCAACCGGGAACGGATTTCGATGCGTTTTATCGGTATGTCTGTGGGTTGCTTGATCAGTTCCAAATCCCGCGCACACTGTCGGAATTAGGTGTTCCTGAATCGGCAGCTGAAGCGCTCACGATAAAAGCGTTAAAAGATGCGGCCGCAGGCACCAACCCTAGGGTAGCTGATGCCGATTCGCTGATGGGCGTTATTTCTGAGGCGATTACGGTCGGTCGTTAACAGTGGAGTGGTGAGAGGGTGGATGTGGTGAGTCGCTGATTCGATGAATAGTTTTCAGATTGCCATTGTGGTGAGTCTCGCCGGTTATCTGGCGATAGGCTGGTATGCCGGACGTCGTGTTAAAGATCTTGAGGATTTTTTTGTCGCGGGCCGTAATGCACCGACGCTGCTCATCCTCGGCACACTGGTTGCCAGTTTTATGAGCACCAACGCCTTTATGGGCGAGGCCGGCATGTCTTACCAAGGGCATGCCCCGCTGATCATCATGATGACGTGCTTCAATTGCTTGGGCTATGTGGTTGGCGCCGTATTTTTCGGTCGTTATTTACGTCGTAGCCGGGCCCTGACAGTGCCGGATTTTTTCAGGGCGCGTTTTAATAGCCCCCGTATTCAACGTTTTGCGGGCATTTCGATTGTCGTGGGGCTCTCTGCTTATTTGCTCGCGGTGACTTGGGGTATGGCGCTGGTCATGTCTGAGGTGACCGGCGTAGCAGAATCTACCGCCATTGTTGTGGTGTGGTTCAGCTATACCCTGTTCACGCTTTACTCCGGCTCCCGTGGCGTCATCTTGACCGACACGGTGATGTTTGTGCTGTTTTCAGCAATGATTGTGTTGGCCGCTTTTTTTATTATTCAATCAGCGGGCGGTTGGTTTTCGGCCATTGAGGCGCTGGCAACCTATGAAGCGAAACCCGGCATCATTGCTTGGCATGGGCGGGTGGGGCCCGAGACGCCCTGGGACACGCCGTTGGATGGATTGCTGTGGGCGACTATTTTGGGCGTAGCCTGGGGCATTGTTGTCGCAGTGAGTCCGTGGCAGTCCAGTCGATACCTGATGGCGCGAAGCGAGCATGTTGTCATTCGATCGGCGTGTGGAGCGCTGATTGCGATGTTGTTGTTGTACCTCGTGACTAACTTTGCTGCCACAGCGGTGAATCTGATTAATCCTGATATTAATCCCCCGGAAAGCACCATGATTTGGGTGGCGATGAATCTACTGCCTACGGCATTGGGAGCGCTGCTCATCTGTGGTGTGCTCGCCGCAGGCTTGTCTTCAGCGTCGACTTTTTTATCACTGGTCGGCTTCAGCGTGAGTCACGATGTACTGGGCAGTGCTGCCGGTCCAGTGAGTGAGAGCGTGGCGGCGAGTGCCGCACATCACGCACAGCGTTTGCGCTCCGCTCGCTGGTCCATGTTGGTCGTCGGCCTCACGGTCATTGTGTTAGCGCTCTTATTGCCGAGAAATATTTTTTGGTTGACCCATTTCGCTGGACCGCTGTTCGCGTCTTCTTGGGGCGCAGTAGCCTTCATGAGTATTTGGAGTGATCGCCTCACTGAGGCGGGTGCTTTTTGGGGTATGGCCGCGGGCTTTGTGGTTAATGTTGGAATGAATGCCCTTGCCCTTATGGGATCGGTGGCATGGCCGGTCATCGCCGACCCCATACTCGTTGCGGCGCTGAGTAGTTACTGTGTCATGGTGTTTGTTTCAAGACAGGGTGAGGTGTCAATAACAGAGCGCGAATACCGGATCGCCTTGCATCGATTGCCAGAACAAGAGAAGGACCCTGCCGTCGTAAGGCAAACGCTGTTGTGGCCTCGTGTGATGGTATTCGGTGGCTTCGTGTTGAGCGCATTACTGACGATTTTTTATGCCCTGCCCTTTGGACGAGCGGTTAGCGTCGAGGGGGGCGGTGGCGTCAGTGGAGAGCTGCTCCTCGCGCTGACCTACGGTTTGGTGTTGGTGGCTTCAGGGAGATGGGTGTGGCGTCGCGTGATGCGCGATTACGGTCATCAAGCGGGCACTAAAAGCTAAGCCACATTAGGCCAGTAGCGCTGGCTCAACCTTCGTTGCGATCGACAGCAGATCATAGTCTCGGCCCCGGGGCATCATCAATTGAATGCCCGTCATCTTTGTTGCTGATGCCGTGGCGATGGGCAGGCTGATAACCGGTAGGCCAGCAAGTGAGGCGGGCACACTAATGGCTAGCCACTGATGATAGGTATCAAGAGCGGTCCCTTCGATCGCTGCAGGGGGGCCTGCCTCAGCGTGAAAAGGAAAGACTTGAGCAGCCGGCGCTGCCAATACATCGTATTGTTGAAATAGCGTCTCGACGGTAACGAGCCAATCGCGTCGGAGTGTTTCTGCGGTAGAGAGGTCAGACCCTTTTCGTTGTATGCCTTGCTCAATTTCCCAGCGCCAGCTGTCACTCATGAGTGAGCGCGAGCGGGGATCGTCATACAGCGCGCGATCCGGTAGTAGAGAGTGCTGCCGGAGGGTTAGCCAACAAACCCATAGGTCTGCCAAGGAAAACGACAGTGGGCAGAAATCAATGTGAGCGCCTAGGCCTTGTAGATTTTCCAGCGCGCGCTGACACTGCGATAAAAGCCCATCAGCCATTGGCCAGCGCGAATCTGCATCGCCCAGCCAGCCGATGTTCAGGCCGTCTAGTCGCTCTGTATCGGGGGGTGGGTTTTGTGCTTCGGCGCCACGGTCATTGCTGAGAGTGGTGAATAATGCGCTGACGTCGCTCACGTTTCTGGCCATGGCGCCAATACTGGTTAAGCCGAGTCCTTGTGAATCGGCGTCTCTTGCTGCGGGTATTGCGCCGATGGACGCGCGATATCCCACGATGCCTTGAAACGCGGCAGGTGTCCTCAGTGAGCCCATCATGTCGCTGCCATCGGCGAGCGGCAGCATGCGACTCGCGACAGCGGTGGCAGCACCGCCGCTGCTGCCACCGGCACTCAGATTGCGATCGAGACCATTTCGCGTCAGTCCGTATAAGGCATTGTCGGTATGACCGCCAAGGCCGGCCTCTGGTACGTTGGTTTTGGCAATAATCAGCGCGCCTGCAGCGCGAAGACGCGCCACATGGGGATCATCCTGTTGAGCCGCAACGCTCGACAATAGCGGCGATCCAAAAGCGGTGACAAAACCTTTTGCGTTAAAGAGGTCTTTAATGGCAATCGGGATACCGTGCAACCAGCCTGAACGGTTGCCGCGGGCGAGCTGTTTGTCCGCCTCCCTGGCCATTGCTGAGCAGGCTTCAGGTGTCATGAGGCCCACTAGGGCGTTCAAGTCTGGATTCAGTTCGTTAATACGTTCAAGAAAAGCGTCCATGACTTCGACGCAACTCACAGATCGCCTGTGAATCGCCTCGGAGAGTTCCAGTGCTGTAAGACGGGTTAACGCTGTCATGACTAAACCTTATCAGTGCCAATGATCGTCACCCACTAACGTATTCACAATAATTGGCCATTATGCGCTTCGAGTGTATCGCTTTCGAAAACCAGTAGGCAGGATCCGATGTTCTCGTTAGAGTAGCGGGACAAGAATAGGAGGGCAAAGCCGATGAATGATATTCAGCATTTCGAAGACGAGGCGCAAGCGTACGCGGAAATTGAGGCGATGGGCTATTACCCACTGGCTTTAGATTTTGCTCAAGAGGAATCGCCCTTTCATTGGCATGATTTTGACTCGGTGCTCTACATCACAGACGGCGAAGTGAAGCTGACCTTAGAGGGCGACGAGAAAAGTGTGACTTGCCAGCGGGGTGCAAAAATTGTGGCGTCTGCTGGGGTGGTGCATCGAGAGCAGACCGAAGGTTACAGTGCCATTATTGGATTTGCCGTACCCGTCGCGGAGCTGACACAGCCAGTCAACAAAGCGTTACCGGTTGCTTTGTAACGACGTTTTAACGCGTTATCCCATGCGAGAATCAGTGAGGGTCAGCAGGAGATTCTGCTCGATGACGTTATGGCGTCGATTGATGACCCTGGGGCTGTTGATGACGACAGCGTTCAGTTTGGCGGCGACTGAGACTGACGCGACGCTCACATTCTATGTTGACGCACCGGCAATGAATGTCTGGCAAGAGCAAGACATTGAGGTGGGCGGTTGGATTTGGGGAGGTATCGAGGACCCTGTCGAGCGGGTTGTCCTTGAGTCGGAGGATTGGTCTTTCCCACTGGATTTTTTGCTCGAGCGAAACGACGTAGCGGACCACTTGGGCGACAAGCAAGCTGCGAACTCAGGGTTTCACGGGCGTCGAGCCTTGCCGGCAACAATGAGTTCGGATTCGACTTTTTTTATTGCCGCCTACCGGGTCTCCGGTGCAAGAATCGAGCTCAAGCGGTTGCGCTACCGTCCGGTCACATTATCTACCAAGTGGCAGCCCTGGTTAGCGCGATATCCCGAATGGCGCAACGATCCCTTTTGGTTTGTGCTGGGAACAAGTGGGGTGTCTTCTACCCGCGGTGACCAAGGATTTGCGCAGGCCTACTCTGCCTATAACAGCGATACTTTTCGTGTCGGATTCCGGGTGCCGATTCTTTACATGCGCGCTACTGCAGGTAAGGCGGAAGATTGGCGCTTTGATCCGGATCTTGGCCCGCTTCGGCTTAGCTCGGGGTCGCTTTTGGTCGATGATTGGTTGCAAGGCGTCATCGATATGGCCATTGCTGAGCAGCTGCCGATTTTATTTACCTTAAATGGCGGTGTGTGGGGGGATGCGAATGGTACTGTGCCTGACTATGATTTAACCGATTTTCTGGAGCAGGATCCGCAAAACTGTCAGTGGGATCAAGACGATAGAGTGTTCCCAGATGACTGGATCGCCGGCTTGCCGGGCTCGCTAAAGTCACCTGAGCTCTCGCGCGTGTTAACCCTCAATGCGTATAACGACACGGTGCGTTTCTATAAAAAACGCAATTTACAGGCAGCCGGGAAGCGTGTCGCACAGTTTGCTCGCCAACACCCCGCGTTGTTCGCGGGCGTTAATCTTGACGCAGACGTGTATATGAGTCCTTTCGTGAAGGGCAGTTGGCATGACTTCAACCCAGATACCCTAAGGCAGTTCAGAGACTGGCTGAGTGGCACTGGTTTGTACGCTGATAAGGCCATGCTGGCGGAGTATCGTGCCTATTCGCTGACGCTCGAGGAGGTCAATAAAGTCGCTGAGAGCGACTTCTCGAGCTGGTCCGCTGTTGAGCCTCCGAGAACCTTGCCTAGTCAGTTCTTGCCCGGCGCTAGCGATCCATGGATGCATCTGTGGGAGCAGTTTCGTCGGCATTTGGTGGATTTACATTACGATGACTTGAGCCGCTGGCTAGTTGATGTGGGTGTCGACGCAGACAAAATCTTTTCCTCGCAGGGATTCATAGCCCCTCGGAATCACGCCATGCCTTTTTCTGAGGAGCTCAGCAGCACCCTGAAGAATTTCGATTCAGCCGGCATGACCGTCGAAGGGGCAAAACCGAGCCCCGGCCATTTGGGCGCTATCGTTTATGGTGACAGCGCACGCAACGATATACCGACCGAAAGTGGTAAAAGCTTGTTCCGCGTTTTTTATGATTTGGATCCGGGGTGGGGCATAGTGGAGCACAATACCGCTGACTTCAGGGATCCACCCAATCTTTTGCCGGGCTACGATGACGCGTATCGATCGCTCAGAGAGATGTTTAATTTCCAAGCGCGTTTGCTTTCGCCCATGGCATGGAATGGCAGTAACGGTGATTTGATTGGCGAGTCAGGGTTTCATGCACACACGGCCTATCTGAATACCCCGCTTGAGACAGCGGTGCGAGATTTTTTGTCCGAGTATGCTTTTCTGCCGCGCAGTGCGCTCTATTGGACATTCGGTGCGAAGAGTCACGATAGCCTCGATGGGTGGTACAAAGAGGATGAAACCTCCATTTTGTGGCCCATGAAAGGGACTTTGCGTTGGCGCTACCCGAAAACCCAATTGGTCTTAGTGAGCCCGGCGGAGCTGGCACTCAATACTGAGCGCCATGAAACACTGGTGCTGGGTACCCGGGGTCGGGGTCGATTACGGATGATCGGCGTTGAGTTTCTGGACGCGCAAGTCACGCCAGCGCGATGGCAGTCGGTGGCACCATCCGTGTCGGTCGCGGCACTGCAGCGCGATAGAGCGGGCTGGGTGGTGCCGTTAGACTGGCCTACTGGCAGTCGACCCACGCAAATTCGTCTGTTACTGGATACCGTATCGGAGGGAGAGATGGTGATTGATCATATTGCTATTCTGCCGACGGGACAAATGCCTTAGCGGCAGCGGGGCGGTCGCTACACTTTTATCGGCGCCCATCAGTCCTGTCTGCAACAAGCGCCGTGCTTGGGTTACTAACGGGGACCGTTGGATAAGGCCGCCCAGCGGATCGCATTCTCGACTAGGCTCCGATAGGCGTCCGAAGCAAAGGTCTCGGGACCATCACCGGGCTGCAGATAGGCAATGCTGCTATTGGCGTAGCGTTTAGTCCAGCCTATGACATTGGAGCCGTCTGGGTGCGGCCAATCCTCATTACAAAACATCTTCCCTGTGACGGCATGATGAGCGGAAAAGAAGTGCGCTCGCTCAAAGGGATAGTCGCTGCGTAGCAAGGGCGTGACGCTGTCTTCAAAGACCTCGCAAAGATAAACCTCATCGGTCAGCGTAAACGTCTCGCCAACATCAGCGGTGATCGGATGAGCACCATCGATGACTTGCACGGTATGTTTCACGTCGTGCCGATAGCCAGAGTCCAATACTGGGTCGCCCCGCAAGGACGTGGGCGCATAAAAGAAGCGTCCACCGATAACTTCCCCGTACTCGGGCCACAGCGGCCACCCAGCGAGGGCATGGTGAAGAAATACCATGCCTTTACCGGCTTCGAGTAGTGCCATGAAGCCCGCTTTCAGGTGGTCGGATGGCGCCACAAAGCGCGGTGGCTGTGTACTGAAGTCGATACCGGGCATGTCATAGAAAACCAGCACGTCCCAAGGGGCGGCCGCTTCAGGATTCAAGAACGCCTGACTGGCGGGTTGGTCGACGAAGGTGTGCTGAATGCCCTCAAAAGATTCAAATAATGAGGCAAACGCACTGCGATCGAAGGGATGCCCCTTGACCGATACCAACGCCTTGAGCGGGCTGTGATAGTCGATGATACCCATGATGTGACGGTGCTCTTAACTCCGCTTAGAACCAATGAGCCCTCAAAAGGTCATTAGGGGCTACTGTTAACAGCCGCGGCGGTGATTGCGGCAACGTGGCGATGATAATGCTGCACCGCTGGCTCGTTTCTCCCGATCAAGAAACTATCGTTCGCTCCTGAATGCAAGGCACTTTGGATCGTTGCGACCAAGGCATAGTCTTCATCTCTGACGGCTTGAAGCGTCATTTGGCTGAAGGTTTCCACCGCCTCACTGTCCTCGTCATTAGCGGGCTGCGTCGCGCTCAAAATCAGCTGGCGAGTCGATGTGGTGGTGCTGGTCTCTCCGGGGTAAATAAATCCGATCAAGCAGTGACCTCCCAGAATCGCGGAGATAGACAGGTTCGGAAAAACGGAGTGGACCACCCGAATATAGGACTCAGGCGATTCCCAAGAATCTGGCTCTATCTCATTGAGTTCGCTGATGTTTTTCTTGGCGATCACCATTCGTTGGTGCGCTCCCCAGGTGTCATGAACCAGCAGGTTCCCCACGGTATAGGGGCCAACGGTTTTGCCGTGGACGCTGTCGTGATGGTAGACCTCGAGGTAGCCATCGAGAGTGGCTTTCCAGCCCGCCCCCGGTAAAAATCGCTCGGTATACAGATGCCAGTCTGTGAGTTTTTGATCCGCGAGCTTGTCAGCAAATTCACCGAGCCAGCTGTCGATGTCAAAAGACTTGCCCGGTGTCAGGCAGGCAAACACAACGCCCGCCCGTTCAGCACAATATAATGTCGTCAGACCCATGGCGGCCCGGTCGACGCCGCCGAAGCTGTCCTCTCCGTACACGCCAATCAAGTCACCACGATTACTATAGGTCCACGCATGATACGGACAGCTGAAGCGGGACTGATGACCCTTATCGGCTGAGCAGACTTTGGCGCCTCGATGTCGGCATACATTAATGAAGC
This sequence comes from uncultured Luminiphilus sp., assembly GCA_905478845.1. GTDB lineage: Bacteria > Pseudomonadota > Gammaproteobacteria > Pseudomonadales > Halieaceae > Luminiphilus. Next base: position 239 of record CAJQKG010000199.1, on the reverse strand, counting down.
AATGAATCACACCGTCTCGATCTCGGGTGATGAGGAGAGGCACCCCCATAACGGTTTGTGTCTGAAAGTCGCCGGGTTCAGGAATCTCTAAAGACAGGGCAATAGCGATCGGGGACTCAAAGTAGACCGCTTGACGCTCAGCTTGAAACTGCGCCTCGTCGGTATACGCACTCACTGGCACCGTTAACTGTGAGGGCGCCCGATCCGTGGTGCCCTCATTAAAGTGCTTTAGTGCTCGC
>CAJQKG010000198.1 GCA_905478845.1 uncultured Luminiphilus sp. | reverse complement strand
GTAACGGGGGCCTCACCCGCCTGAGACACGTCAGGGGTGGCGCCGAAGGTCCAGCCTCTGTGGTTGCTTTCGTCCACCACCAAGGTGTCTGCGGACGTTAGCGAGGCGCAGGCCAAAAGGCAGAGTGTTGCTAGCTTTACAGCCAACTGACGTAAATAAACGTCAAACCGGGTGCCGTTGAGAAGCCGCAGCTTTCGCGCAAGTGGCACATAACCCTCTGCCATCCTGCGGCTAAAAGGAAGCAGCCCATACACCAGTGGACCAGCAAAAGAACGTAAAATTAATTTTTTGACACTCATATAACCGCGATACCCTATGAGAATTTACAAAATGAAGTTTTAGTAATCGAGATCTGACTTCAGTCCATCGAGATCAAAGTGACGAACACCTCCGGACGGCGGCTTGTCACCTTTTGTGCTGTCTGTGATGTCACTGCGTCACGCCTTCTCGTTCCAGTAGTGCGCCCAGAGTATTGGGCGAACCTAAGAGGCACTTGCCCGATTCCGCCAAACCTTTGATCAGGCATGTCAGACAACAGCCCTAACCAAAAACCGGTTCGGCATCCGCAATAGTGTGCCGGTGCACCGCTGCGTCGACGTTGTTAGCCCCAACACCACTGCCATACCCAACAAAAGTTGCAAAGATACGTTGCGTCATATCTGCTGTCACTTTACTTCGGCTTATTGCTCGCAAGTTGTCACCTATTGCTCAATATCGACCTCATAACGGGCCTTTGAGCGCGGCCTTAAGTCCCCAAACGAGTAGGACTAAAGCAATAGGGTTCCTGACAATGGCTCATATCAGGCACCTGCAAACTGTGCCCCACCATGGCCAAGGGTGTTCTAGACGCACCGGCACTCTCAACTGCCTAGCCGCGACCAAATGTCTAGCCGCGGCCGCCAGCGGGCGGGACTCAGCTTGCTGTGGACTGTGGATTTGGATTTATCAACGTCTCAGGAGAGGAGCGCCGAGTGGACTCCTCGACTAGGACAGCTTGCGCGCGCCAGCACGGCATGCATGAGCGGACCTGCACATTTTGACGCTTAAGTTGCTACGAGCAGCCTCTAGAACGTTATCGGGAATTTCACACACCTCCAGATGAAGAGGCGAGGAACTCTCGAATAACTGCGTTAAACCCGTCATTCTGATCCCCAGCAACCATGTGGCCGGCCCCGGCAACATCGACATAGCAGGCATGGGGTATCAGCTCTGCCAAGTGCGCCACCCCCTCCGCACTCACCACGCGGCTATCCCCTCCACGCACCACCAATGTAGGCACGTTAATCAACCTGGCGGCGGCTTCCATTCGCCGTGCCATGGCTTCAATGTAATCGGGTGACCTTGCGTTACTGTGAATCGCGGGGTCCCAGTGCCAGTAGTAGCGTCCATTACTGCGCCGCCTCAGGTTTTTGAGCAGGCCATCTCGACTGGAACGCCGAGGACGATGGGGCAAATACTGCGCAACTGCATCGGCCGCTGCGTCAATTGACACAAATCCATCGGAGTTAGCGGACATAAAATCAATAATTTCCTTAACGCCAGCCGGCTCCATGCGCGGTACAACATCGACCAACACGATTGCCCGTGCAAAGGGCAGTTGCTGTTCACCCAGACCCACCAGTGAAACCACGCCACCCAACGAGGCCCCCACCAATATCGGTGCCGAAGGCAGTGAGTCCATGATGAGCCCTAGATCGGCAATGTAGTCATCCAACGTGTAACGGCCATTGGGGCACCATTGGCTCTCACCATGGCCCCGCCAATCAGGCGATATCACCTTGTGTCCCGCCGCCACCAGTTCCGAGAGGGCCCTTCTCCAGGAATGGCGCGTCTGGCCTCCCCCATGCAGCAAGATAACAGGCTGACCTGTCTCGGGCCCGCCCACATCTGCCGTCAGCGTCAGGCCACTCGCGGTTTTGAACCTTGTCTCCTGCCAGTGCTCAGCCAAGTTCAGACTTGACCTCGAATCCCTTTAAGACATTGACCACATTGACCCCCACCTCGTCGACATCATAACCGCCCTCCATCACAAACACCGTGGGAATATCGATTGCGCCAATCATCTGGCCGGTAGTGAGAAAATCGGATGAAGTCAGTTTGAAAAAACTGATCGGGTCATTTTCGAAGGCATCGACACCCAAGGAAACCACCAGGTACTGTGGTGAAAAATCAACTATGCGAGCCAGCGCATCGACCAAGGCCTCCTGCCACTGCGCAAATAGCGTCCCCGCTGGCATAGGATAGTTGTGATTAAAGCCGTCCCCCGACCCAGAGCCGGTTTCATCGGCATAACCGAGAAAATACGGAAACGCGTCCTCAGGATTCCCATGCAGCGAGCAGAACAGCACATCGTCGCGTTCATAAAAGATATCCTGAGTACCATTACCGTGATGAAAATCGATATCAAGGATGGCCACACGCGCGGCGCCTTGATCGCGCAGATACTGCGTCGCAATGGCCGCATTGTTGAGAAAGCAATAGCCGCCATACATGTCCAGTGCGGCGTGATGCCCGGGAGGGCGGCACAGGGAAAACACTCCACAGTCCCCTCTTAGCAAGGCTTTCGCAGCTGTGAGCGCCACATCCTTGGAGGCCAATGCCGCCGGCCAGGTGCCCTCAGAGATCGATGTTTCCGCGGCCATGGCGTAGTAGCCAACCTTACCGTCAATGAACCGCGGCACCCGGGATTGCATGCGTCTGGCCGGCCAGACATTGGCAATCACCTCTCCGGCGTAGCCAGCGTCCCGCCACTCCTGCCAAGCCATCTCTAGAAAAGCGACGTAGTCGGCGTCGTGCACCGCCAATACCGGATCCAACGAAAACAACTCAGGCGCTGAAATTTCGCCTAGGCCCGATTCTCGTATCGCACTGAGCACGACCTCAGCTCTAGAGGGCTTCTCAAAGGGTCGCACCAGCTCTCCCCCGTGTAGCTCGGTCCTCGCGTCTCGCAGACGGTGCTGCTCGCTGTAAATCGTCTTCATACCGCGTTACTCAATGACGGTAATAGCGCCCTCGGGACACCAGGAGGCGCCCAGCCTGGCGGCGTCCTCCTGCCCCTCAACCACAGTAAACTCACCCATACTGTTATAACCGGTATCGTCCAACTCATAGACTTCCGCCGCCTGAGCAGCACACATTGCATGCCCTTGGCATTTATCGCAATCCACTACAATCTTCATTAGCTGGCTCAAACTCCCTTTATAAAAACCGTTAACTCGGTCATTATACTATACACTTATGTAAAGCATAATTATGATTAAGATCGCCACCAACGCACCAACACAGGAAACGAAGCATGCCACTCAAAACAGACTACGAGTCACTTTACATTGGTGGCAGCTGGGTTAAACCTCAAGGTAGCGAAACCTACACCGTGATCAACCCTGCCACCGAGGAGACCATTGGCGAGGTGCCGATTGGAACGGCCGCCGACGCCGACGCCGCCATTGCCGCGGCCAGAGAAGCGTTCGACCACGGTCCCTGGCCGAAGATGGCGTGGTGTGAGCGCGCGGTGATTCTGCAGCAGTTCCACGATGCCCTGATTGCCAGAAAGGACGAGATCGTTCAGCTCTGCGTCGCTGAAGCAGGGTCCATCATCCCCGTTGCCTCCATCATGCAGTTCGATATGGCCCTGGACGGCCTGCAGTACTACATAGATCAAATTCAGCGCCGCGAATTCGTCACACCCAGCTCCGTCTCGGTACACACCAACTGGGCCACGGGGGGCGAAACCCTGGGCAGCACGGTCAAGGTGTACGAGCCGCTCGGCGTGTCTGTAGGCATTACCGCCTACAACTACCCGTTTTTCTTAAACCTGGCCAAACTGGGCCCTGCCTTGGCGTCTGGCTGCACCTTTATTCTCAAGCCTGCGCCCCAGACGCCTCTCGAGGCGATGATTCTGG
>CAJQKG010000197.1 GCA_905478845.1 uncultured Luminiphilus sp. | reverse complement strand
AGCACGCCCACCTCTACGTCGATAGATCGCTCTTGTCCATCACGAATAATCACTGCCTCAACCGACGTTCCCGGTGTAATTAATCCGACAATATGAGGCAGATCCGCAGACGTTTCGATCGCATGGCTATCGAAGCTAACAATAATATCGCCCGATTCTAGGCCGGCATTTTCAGCGGGTGAACCACTACCCACCTGAGCGATTAATGCCCCCCGCGGCCGCTCTAGGCCGAAAGAATCGGCGAGATTGCGGTCGACATCTTGAATGCTCACACCCAGCCATCCCCGCTCAACAGCGCCTGTTGCTTGTATCTGAGCGACGACGTTGCGAACCACTGAGCTCGGAATCGCAAACGACAATCCAATGGACCCACCAGAGCGGGTAAATATCTGCGAATTGACACCGATCACTTCTCCCTCAAGGTTGAATAAAGGCCCACCCGAGTTACCCGGATTAATCGCGACATCTGTTTGAATGAATGGCACATAATTGTCGCCAGCAGCGGTCGGTAAACTGCGGCCAACCGCGCTGACAATGCCAGCGGTAACGGAAAAATCGAGTCCGAAGGGCGAGCCAATCGCCAGCACCCATTGACCCACTTTCAGCGCCCCTTCGTCTGCCAAACGTAAGATTGGCAAGCTGTCAGCGACAATTTTCAGTACCGCCAGATCTGAACGCGGATCGGCACCGATGATCTCGGCATCGTATTCCTGCCTATTGGGCAGACGCACCACAACGTGCTTCGCACCCTCGACGACGTGATGATTCGTAATCACAAAACCGTCGCTGGAGAAGATAAATCCGGAGCCCATCCCCGCTCGCTCACGCGGCACAGGGGGTCGACCGCGAAAGTTAAAGAATCGTCGCAGCGATTCAGGCAGCTCTTCTAACTCCTCCTGATAGCGAGGATTTTCAGCTTCATACTCCACCAGTATCTTCACAACTGCGGGCGAGGATGCCGCGACTATTTCAGTAAAATCAGGTAGCGCAGCACTCGACAGACTCGCGAATCCAGTCAGTCCCCAAAAGGCAGAAATAAATAACACAGCGCGTACCATCATGGCCGGACTCCACTTATAAAAAATATTGACGTTACTGTTTCGCAAGCAACTCGACATGCTGCACCGGAGCCTTAGAGGCTAACCGAGGCTCAGCCATGCCAGGCAATCCGCCCTGAAAGCGTCGACTCACTTGGTGAAGGATAGCAAACCCGCTCAATAACCCAAGGCAAAAGGCACTGGCGGCCCACACATCGCCCCAGGAGGCCGCCCACAGTGAACAACCAGTCCCGAGCATCAACGGTGCTCCATAAAGCCATAGCGTACCCCCGAGCAACGTGGAATCCGGGATCTCAATCATCACCTCATCACCGAGCTGACAGCTTGATGCATGGAGCATTTCGCCGGATAGCGCTCTCACCCTACCCTTACCTTGCTGCAACAGTGCTGATAAGGCACCTTGCCCACAACCGGCGCGTGCAGCGCAGCGGCCACATGCGGCGCTGCGATCCGCTTCCACCCACACCGCATTGGGCTCCAGGGCAACCACAGTACCGGGCTCGGTTACCCCGCCCACTATGAACCCTGCCCAGCCGAGCGTACCGCGTCAGCAAGCAGTCTTGCCGTGACCACAGGCACTTCTCCCAGCACACTAATCAGCACGCCGCGATTGCCAACCCGCGTACCTCGCGTGTACGTGAGTGTCGCACCGTCGATAATGGCACCCTCACCGGCTGGCGCACTAGGCGGCAACGACTCCACAAACACAGAGGCGGTAGCCCATCCGTCACTCACCACAAACACACCTTGCTCATGATTTTCAGAGACCACAAAATAACCGGGGATCACGCCTCGACCCCGCGCCATCACAGCGTCGTTAGCTTCGCTGCTCACCGACGGAGGCAGCTCACGATAGCGAATATCGGCAAATTCAAACCGCTCCAATACTTTCCCGCCCGGCTCGGCCGTCACCATCGCAAGCGCCATACCCGTTTGCACATCGACATGGACAAAATGTGCCAAGCGCAATGTGTCACGCGGACGAAGCACCAGCTTTTTCGTCAATCGACCTGCAATGACGCGAGTCGAGTCGAGGCTAACCGCATAAAACTTGCTAAGATCACAGACACGGTGCTTCGGAATAAACGCGCTTGGCCAAAACTCTGCTTGAGGATTAACTTGGGCATTGAGGCGACGCAGGGTTCCTTGACGACTCTCGTCAGGAGTGCCTCCGCTGGGCCAGGCCACCTCAAGGAATTGTCGATTATCTGCTCGCTCGTAGAGGACGGTTCCCTCGTACGCGACGGCCCTATGGGCCTCGAAAAGCCTTGCGAGCGTCTGCTCAGACTCAGTTTCCAGCTCGCAATCGAGCGCACTCGATTGCGCTAACCCAGAAAAAGCCATGGCGCACAGCGATAGTGCGCCGAAAAACCGCCTCCGCCAGCACGTCATAGCTTCACTGATGCGCGGATTTTTCACCACTAGCCGCCGGCGCACGAACGTAAGAAATATAAGGGGCAGGATGCATTGGCGCAGCACGCGACGCGTGATGACGGGCCAAGTTACGGTAACGATCTTCCGCCAGCCGCTCATATAGTGCCGCCACTTCTCGTCGCTCATTATCAACCGAATCGACTTGCCTATCGGCAACGGGAAGCGACCTCGCACCGAGACTCGCCTGAACAGGCTGCGCGCCCAACACCGGGACAACACCTCCCACCAGATCACTGACGACACTACCTTGCATGACGCTAGTTTTGGGCACCAGCAGTTGTTGTCCGCCCAGCACGAGAGCCATCGTCACGGAAGCCGCTACCGCCATGCTCCAAAGCGGGTTTCTGTAGGCGCTTTTTTCGCCCGTCAACGCTTCTGTTACGGCGGACGACACTTCAATATTGGGCTGGCTAATCCTGCGAGTTTGTAGCAACTCTCGCACCATCTGCTGACGACGCCACCTTGCCCTCAACGCAGGATCGCTGCTAGTGGCATCGAGTACCCTTCGCAACTCAAGCTCATCGGCTTCGTCGTCCATCACCGCAGATAGCGTTTCGAATTCTCTCTCACTGGTTGTCATCTGAATCCCGACTCCCCACTCATTTGTTGCTTAACACGCTCGTCAATCGCCTCACGTGCCCGAAAAATTCTGGATCTCACTGTTCCGACGGGGCAGTCCAAGACTGCAGCAATATCGTCGTAACTTAACCCCTCGAACTCCCGCAATGTTAGTGCTGCCCGCAGCTCTTCAGGCAACGCCGCTAACGCCTCTTCCACCACTGCGGCTAGCTCCTCTCCCATCGCGACCGCTTCGGGGGTGCCCACATCGGCCAATAATTCGGCCTGCTGGCCTAACTCTGCGTCCTCTATTGTCGCGTCAGCACCCGGACGGCGGCGTCTCGACACCAGGTGGTTTTTGGCGGCATTGGCTGCAATGCGATACAACCACGTATAGAAGGCGCTATCTCCTCGGAACTTATCGATGGCCCGGTATGCCTTGATAAAGGCTTCCTGTGTAACATCTTCTACCTCGGACGGATCCGTAATGTAACGACTCACCAGCGCGCCAATTCGACCCTGATATTTTAATACCAGCAGGTCAAATGCCCGCAAGTCCCCGCGTTGCGCCCTCTGAACCAGTTGCTGATCTGTCTCAGAGGCTGTCAAAACTGCACCTTTAATCCACTCAATCTGCCAGGTGATATACCTTCAACGCTATTTACCGACTTATCCGACTGCGTCGCAAGCAAAAAGTTCCCGATCAATTACACTATTAGACCGTTACTATACCGCACTCGCTTCACACCAACGGTCAACCTGACATGCCTACCCCTTCTCGCTTTGATGTGCTCATCATTGGCAGCGGCGCCGCTGGGCTGAGTCTCGCCCTGCAGCTCCCCCACAACCTGCAGATAGCGGTCCTCTCTAAAAGTCAGCTTAGCTCGGGCTCAACCTCCTGGGCACAAGGCGGTATGGCAGCCGTATTACATGACCGCGACACAGTAGACGCTCATGTGAGTGACACGATGAACGCCGGCGCGGGACTGTGTCATGAGCCTGCGGTGCGCTTCACTATCGGGCGAAGCCGGCAAAGCGTTGACTGGCTGGTATCACAAGGGATGGCATTCGATCTGAGAGACGATCAACCTGACCTTGAATTTCGCGAATTTCATCTCACGATGGAAGGCGGTCACAGCCACCGACGCGTCATCCACGCCGCTGACCAGACGGGTCTCGCCATCTCCGAGGTGCTCGCCAATGGTGCCGCGCAAGCATCCAACATCACGCTATTAACAGACCTTTGCTTGGTTGATGTGATCAAGTCAGGGGGACGAGTCTGTGGCGCTCACCTACTCAACACGAAAGACCGACGCGTTGAAACGCTCAGCGCCAATGCAGTGG
>CAJQKG010000196.1 GCA_905478845.1 uncultured Luminiphilus sp. | reverse complement strand
GCACAAGCAAGCGAGACAGCCGAAGAAGAAAGCACATTCGGAGGTGGCATTGCCAGCACGGGCAGCAGTTCAGTGGGCGGCGGTATCGGTGGGAGCCGCGGTAACGCACCGCCAACAGATGGCGCCAAGTATCCGCCGCCGGGTGACATACCTGCAGGCAACGATGACGACGTAGTCGCGCGACAACTCCGCGAAGCCGCCATGCGAGAGTCAGACCCCGAGGTTCGCGAAAAGCTGTGGAATGAGTATCGCAAATACAAAGGCATAGAGGTTCCCGCATCATGAACCGAGGCCTCGTTAGCGTGCTACTGGCCCTCAGTCTCCTGACCGGCTGCGTCACAGAAACCGTCAAATCAACCTCCGTTCCCGTGCTCGACGCGCCAGCCGCCCCGATTCCTGACGCGGAATTACTGGACGTCGGCGTCGTTATCCTCGATCCCGGTATCAGCAGTGTCGACGATGAGGAGCAGGTCTACCCAGAGGTTCGCCGAGCCGAGGCTACCTTCATGGCGACCGAGCTCGCCGATGTACTGACCGAGCAAGGGGGTTGGGGCGCCGTGAGAGTAGTGCCTGATGAGCGGCAGTTCTCTGATCTTTTGGTGCGCGGCACGATCTTACAGTCTGATGGTGAAGCGCTGACGCTGAAAATACGCGTGTCTGATGCGCGCGGCACGGTATGGCTCGATAAACGCTACACCGGCATTACCAGCCGCTACGCTTACGAGCAAGGCACTCGCACCAAGCAGGACCCTTTTCTTTCGGTCTATCGCATGATTGCCAACGACATGCTTGCCGCTTTTCAACGCCTACCCGCGGACGAGCGCACTACCATTAGACGTGTCGCTGAAATGCGATTTGCGCGTGATTTCGCCAACGGTGCCTTCGCAGATTATCTTAACGAGGACCCCTCTGGTCGGGTGACCTTGCGCCGACTGCCATCGGAAGAGGATCCTATGCTGGCGCGGGTGCGCGGGCTACGGCAACGACATTATGTTTTCGTCGACACGCTCCAAGGCCACTACACCGGGTTTTCTGACGACATGTACGCGCCATACCAAGAATGGCGCAAAGCGAGTTACGAGGAAACGGTCGCACTACGCGAACTAGAGAGTGAAGCGCAACGTGAAATGATTGCCGGCGGCGCCGCGATTTTAGCGGGCATCGTGGCACAAAGTTCTGGCAGCAGCATGACACGAAGTGCTGGCGCAATCGGTGTGGTGGGTGGCGGCGCATTGCTAAAAAGAGGGTTAGAAAAGCGTGCTGAGTCGAACATTCACTCCTTAGCGCTAGAAGAGCTCGGCCAATCACTCGACGCTGAAATTACCCCTCGTGTCATCGAATTAGAAGATCGCACCGTGCGCCTAAGCGGTAACGTCGAAGATCAATACGACCAATGGCGTGAGTTGTTAGCGGATATCTATGCCGCGGAATTAGCCGCGCTGGAACCGCTACCACCTGAGCCTCATTCCCCTACTCTGCTTCCCGACACGCAGGACCCGTGAGCGAACACAAAGAACAACCTCTCTCGGCAACGACCTTCGAGCCCGCACCCACTGCGGTCAGCAGTGCCACCGTAGAGCGGACCGAGACACTGCGACGGCCTGCTGTGATGGGTCTGGGGCTCGCAGTCCTCCTACTCTTATTTGTCTTTTTCGTCTTGCCTCATCTGGTGACGCCAGATGATCCGGCGTCACTGAGGGAAGCAGCTGGCAATAATGCAGGGGTGTCAGGAGGTGTTCCACTTGCGAACACCGCGGCGGGCGATACCGCCGAGGTCGGTGAGGGACGCAGCCCCTTCGCAGAAGCGCAGGAAAGCGCGCTGCGACGCGACGCTCAGGAGGTATTGCAAGCACTCCTCAGCAAACAAACTTCCTTGGAAGCACTCGGCGCTGCACGATGGGCTGAAACGACCTACAACGATGCGCTCGAACAAGCCGCACTGGGAGATGAGGCCTACCGCGAGCGCAACTTTGAACAAGCGATCGCCTCCTACCAAGCCGCGCTGGATCAGCTCGAGGCGTTAGAGCAGGGCTTACCAGAGCGTATTGACGCCTTGCGCGCCACGCTGACGCTGGCCATCGAGGCCGGTGACCTACTGGCCGCTCAGGCGCGGCTTAGTGAGTTCGTCGAGATGGCGCCAGCAGACAGTCGGGTCATCGACTTGAGCGAACGCGTCAGTGCATTACCGCAGGTCATCGGCGCCCTTGAGGCCGCAGCGCTGGCTGAGGCCGCGGATGACTTTTCTGCCGCCGTCGCCAATGCCCAGCGGGCCATACAGGCTGACCCGCGTCATCAGCGCGCACAGCGTCGTCTCGCCCAGTTACAGTCGGCACTCACTCAGCAGCGTTTTACCGCCGCCATGACAGCCGGTTACGCCGCGCTAGCTGAGGCTGAATTTGAACGAGCGAGAGATCAATTTGAGGCGGCGGCGCGACTGCAGCCGGGCGCTCCTGAACCGAGCGCGGCACTGGCTGAACTGGAGCAGGCCCGGACCCAAGCAACGTTACTGTCCATCAGAGAACGTGCGGAGCGTGCGGAGCGTGCGGAGCGCTGGCCAGACGCCGTCGCCCTTTTCGAAGAAGCATTGGCGATTGATGCGCTCATCTTGTTTGCCAATGACGGGATCGCAAGAGCGCAACGCCGCGCCGATCTCGATAAACGACTCACGGGGATTGTCACGGAACAGAATCGACTGATTGATCGGCGTGTGCTGCGCCTTGCCCAGGAAACACTCAACGAGGCGCAGGAGGTAACGTCACCCGGACCGCGATTGCAGCGCCAGATCGTCGCCGCAACAACCACCATCGACTACGCCACCACCCCGGTCACGATGCAGATGAGCTCAGATGGATTAACCGATATTACGCTGCTGCGTGTGCAACGATTGGGGCTGGTTCAGCAACAAACCCTCACATTGCGACCCGGGACCTATACGGCAGTCGGTATGCGCACTGGGTTCCGTGACGTACGAATTCAATTTGACGTCAAACCGGGTCAGCTGAATACCGTTGATGTTCGCTGCGTCGAGGCGATTTGAGGATGCGTGATGACTGAGCGAGACGAGTCGCTGACACCCGCTGCTTTTGAACCGACCGCTAACAGCGTGACGCCGGACCGGCTAGCGGCGGCACAGTTTGAGCCGCTGAGTCAGGCGACACCCCGTCAGAAACGTCTCCCACTGCGGCAGATGGCAATGGCCATCATCGGCCTGCTGTTCGCGGTGGTGTTACTGTTTTTATTTACGGCTCGCTCACTGACGCTCAACATCGAAGCCGACAGCGAAGTCACTTATGACCTCGACGGCTTGCATTGGTCATTTGGTGATCGGCTACTGGTGCGTCCGGGAGACTATGGGCTCGAGATCAGTGCCGAGGGTTACCATCCTTATGTTCAGACTATTACCGTCGGCGACGCCGATAGTCAGCAAATCGATATTCAGCTGGCCCCTCTGCCGGGTGTCTTAGCGATTACCACCCAGCCAGCAGGCGCCACGCTCACCGTCAATACGCTAGCAGTGGGGACGTCACCGGCTACCGACTTAGTGCTTGAGGCAGGCACCTATGCGGTAACAGCACAGCTCGAGAGATATCAGTCATTTCAACAAGAGATCACGGTCACCGGCCGCAACCAAAGCCAGACCCTCGACATCGCACTCGCCCCGGATTGGGCACAGGTAGCGTTCACCACGATACCCACTGCCACTTCAGCCAGCGTCGATAACAAACCTATTGCCCTCACATCAGAGGGCGTTGACGTTTTATCAGGCGACCATACACTGACGCTCAGTGCGCCGGGGTTCTTACCCGAAAACATTGCCCTGAGTATCGTCGCCGGCGTCGATGAAGATTTGGGCACCATCACCCTCACACCCGCCGATGCGACACTCACTTTAGCAAGCGAACCCAGTGGCGCGAGCGTCACGGTAGATGGCGCCTTCACCGGCTTGACGCCCCTAGTCGTGCCCTTAAGTCCCAATCAGCCCCATGTGCTGCAGCTCTCCAAGGCCGGCTTTGAGTCGAAAACACTCCGCCTCTCGCTGACGCGCGGTGAGATCGTACAGCAGTCGATTGCGCTGACACCTGAATTAGGCGAAGTGCGCTTTACCCTGGAGCCACCAGACGCCGAGCTGATTATTAACGGCCGCGACATGGGGTTGGGTAGCCAAATACTGGCACTCCCGGCGGTCACACAACGCATTGAAATTCGATTAGCGGGATACGCCTCTTATGAGGCCTCCGTCTTACCCAGGCCTGGCCTTGCGCAGCAAGTTAACGTGACCTTACTGACGGAGGCGGCGGCCAGAAAGGCGGCTATGACGGCGACCATCACCACCTCCCTGGGGCAGACGCTAGTGCTAATTGATCCAGCAGCTGAATCGCAGAACCCCTTTACGATGGGTG
>CAJQKG010000195.1 GCA_905478845.1 uncultured Luminiphilus sp. | reverse complement strand
TCGTCGGGGCTTGCTCCGATTCAGTGTGGAGCTGCTCGGCCACCAAAAAGCGATGGTCTGCATTGCACACCACAATAGCATCACCGCAGTTCAAGCCCGCTAATCGTCTCTCGGTCTCTTGCAGCATGGACCCCTCCCCACTCAGTGGCAGGAATTGTTTCGGCCTGGCGGCGCGCGAAACTGGCCACAAACGACTGCCCACACCACCTGACAGCAAAACGGGAATCAACATCACAACACGGCCTATTCGTTAAAAATGGGACTAATTTCCCCTCTCTCGGCAGCACTGTTTGGCTAGGAGATTGACGAGCCGATTGCCTAACTGCCGAGTTTAAACGCTTCACTGCCGCTATTTTGTCTCAAATAAACCGGTTAGTCGCCCAACGATTGCTCACCAAGAACCCAAAATGAACGCTGCGTGCTGCGTGAGCGAAGTACTCAAGCATCGCGTCGAATGCTACGGCAATGGCACGCTGCTTTTAACCCTCAGCCTCACTCAGTCGGGGTGTTATGGCCAAATAGGGCGGATTATCGGCCGCTGGATCGTCCGATGCCGTTCCACTACAATACGCCCTCGCGGTGCGCGGCCTGCTGCTTTGCCCGCCACCTGCGCCCACCCTTGCTGGAACCTCCCCATGTCAGAACAGCCGTCTTTCGAACAACAATCGCACTATGACAAATCTGAACTCGTTGCCTGTGGACGCGGTGAATTGTTTGGCCCCGGGAATGCACAACTCCCGATGGACAACATGTTAATGGTCGACCGCGTCACCCACATCAGCTCAACAGGTGGCGAACATGACAAAGGGGAGATCATCGCTGAACTCGATATCCATCCTGATCTGTGGTTCTTTGCGTGCCATTTCCCTGGCGATCCTGTGATGCCAGGCTGCCTAGGATTGGATGCCATGTGGCAATTGGTCGGGTTTTTCCTCGGTTGGCGGGGCAATCCAGGGAGGGGCCGTGCGCTGGGTTCCGGCGATGTCAAATTCACAGGGCAAATCTTACCCAGTCACTCTCTCGTGCGTTATCACATCCAAATGAAGCGGGTCATCGAGCGGAAATTGGTAATGGGCATCGCGGACGGCTCCGTCTCCGTCGATGGCGAAATTATTTACACCGCCGCTGACCTCCGGGTCGGGCTTTTTCAAAACACGGATACCCTCTAATGGCGGAACGAGTTGTTGTAACCGGCATGGGAATCATCTCCTGTTTGGGTAACAACGCGGGAGAAGTTCGAGAATCCTTGCATTCAGGTCGCTCCGGGATCGCGCTGTGCCAAGAGCACATTGACGCGGGGATGCGCTCGCACGTTGCCGGGATACCTCAAATTGATCTGGCCGAGCAGATTGATCGCAAGCAGTGGCGGTTCATGGGTGACGCGGCAGGCTATGCGTATCTGAGCCTGCAGCAAGCGATTGCACAGGCCGGCTTGAGCGAAACCCACGTGTCAAACCCCCGAACGGGCATTGTCGCTGGATCAGGGGGAGCCTCCTCGGCAAGCCAAACTGAGGCCGCGGATATACTGCGTGAGCGCGGTATTCGGCGCGTGGGGCCCTACCGCGTGACACAAACCATGGGCAGCACCGTGTCAGCCTGCCTCGCCACTCCTTTTAAAATCAAAGGGGTCAACTATTCGATTTCCTCGGCCTGCTCAACTAGCGCACATTGCATCGGACATGCGATGGAGCTCATTCAACTGGGCAAACAAGATGTCGTATTTGCCGGCGGCGGCGAGGAACTGCATTGGACCATGAGCGCACTGTTTGACGCGATGGGTGCCCTGTCGACCCACTATAATGAGACGCCTCAGCGCGCCTCGCGCGCTTACGATGCAGATCGAGATGGTTTTGTGATTGCAGGCGGTGGCGGCATGTTGGTCCTCGAATCCTTGGATCATGCGATGGCTCGGGGTGCCACTATTCTTGCCGAATTGGTGGGTTATGGCGCCACCTCAGATGGCTATGACATGGTAGCCCCGTCCGGAGAGGGCGCCGTGCGTTGTATGCAACAGGCGATGCACGGTTTGGAAGGCAAAATTGACTATATCAACGCCCACGGCACCAGTACGCCGGCAGGTGATATTCAAGAGTTAAATGCCTTGCGCACGACATTTGGCGACGACGCGCCGATTATCGGTTCTACCAAATCGCTATCCGGGCACTCTTTGGGTGCAGCCGGCGTGCAAGAAGCGATTTATGCTTTGTTGATGATGCGCGACAACTTTATTGCCGCCTCCGCTAATATCGAGTCGCTCGATGCCGGTGCTGAGGGATTACCGATTGCCCGTGAACGTATCGACGCGGCGCAACTCGATCAAGTCATGTCGAATAGCTTTGGTTTCGGCGGCACCAACGCGACGCTGATCTTTCGTCGCTTCGCCAGCTGAATCAGGCGGCGCCAGCCTCCAGCAAACTGGATAGCGGCATCACCTCGACGTAATCGTCCGGGGATACCGTTGTCCCCGCAGGAATCACCGCCACCGCATCGGCCTCACTGAGGCTGCTCAGCACACCGGAACTCTGGTTGGCTAGTGCATTGGCGCGCATGGCCTCGCCTTGCCCGGTCAGCGACACGCGCAAAAACTCTTCTCGTGACCCAGCACGCGCTATCGTAAAGGTCGCTCGTACCGGAAACCGAAAAGCACGCCCTACCGCCCCCCCTTGGCGCTTAATTAACCAGGGCTTCGCGACCAAGGCAAAGGTAATCCACGCTGATACGGGGTTGCCCGGCAGACCAAAGATAGGCGTTCCCTGCACTGAGCCAAATGCCAAAGGCTTGCCGGGTTTGATCGCCAGTTTCCACAGCGCCAGGTCGCCACGTGCTTCAATCTGCGATCGGACATGGTCCTCTTCCCCTACCGAAACCCCACCCGCCGTCACGATACAATCCGCCGCTGCGGCGGCACGCTCCAGCATGTTGCCAATCTGAGAAGGGTCATCGGGTACATTACCGAGATCGACCACCGTCATCCCCAATGCACGAATCTGTGCACCTAGACTGAAGCGGTTGCTATTGAAAATCTGCCCCGGCTGCAAATCACCCGACCCCGGATCTCTCAGTTCGTCACCCGTGGTCATGATCGCCACTGTCAGCGGGTCAAATACTGCAATACGATCAATACCTACCGAGGCCAACAAGCCAATGTCCTGGGGCCCTAAATACTGCCCTACCGCCACCAGTTGGTCCTCGGGCTGAATATCATTCCCGCGCCGCCGAATATGTTGCCCCACTTCCACGGCCGGAAGGCGAATGCCCTGAGCTGTCTCCTCCGTGTCCTCCTGCAAAACGACTGCATCGGCGCCCATCGGCATCTCGGCGCCGGTAAAAATGCGCGCGGCAGTGCCTTTCTCGAGAGGCCGGGATACGGATCCCGCAGGAATCCGCTGACTCACAGTGAGCACTCCCGGGACATCACGACTGCAGACTGCGTAGCCATCCATCGCACTGTTATCGGCAGGTGGTACCGCCATGCCAGCGGTGACCGACTGTGCGCAAAACCGACTTAAAGCCTGATCAAGGGGCACCACTTCTGACTCGGGCGTCAAGGTGCAAGACCCCAATAGTGTCGCCATTGCCTCAGATAAAGCGGTCAGCGCCATCGCCTAGTGGCCCCGCAGCACGCCAACAAAATTGCACGGCTGATGGGTGCTATCAAGCTGATCTTTGAGCACCCCCTCCCAGGCGGTTCGACAAGCACCCGTTGACCCAGGCATGCAGAAGATCACTGTGCCATTCGCCATACCCGCCAATGCGCGAGACTGCACAGTAGAAGAGCCAATCTCAGCGAGGCTCAGCGCCCGAAAAACCTCTCCGAAGCCATCGATAGACTTATCAAATAAGGGGCTGAGCGCTTCCGGCGTGGAGTCGCGACCCGAAAACCCAGTGCCACCGGTCACCAACACTACCTCTATCGCCGGGTCGGCAATCCACTGCGATACGGTGGCTCGCAGTTGGTAGATATCGTCGATCACCAGTTGCCGATCGCGGACGGTATGCCCGGCTTCCATCAGCGCATCGGCAAGAAACGCCCCGGAAGTATCCGTCTCTGGGGTGCGCGTATCACTGACGGTTAAGACCGCCACTTGCAAGGCCACTGTCACGGTTCCCTCCCTCCCTCTTCAACATACAATTCGACGTAGCGCTTGACCGCGCGGGGTACAAACTCTCTCCAGCTCAATTGCTGAATAC
>CAJQKG010000194.1 GCA_905478845.1 uncultured Luminiphilus sp. | reverse complement strand
CACGGTCTTCAATGAAGTGGTGCGCGTAGCTGTCGAAAAACGCGCCCTGCAAGCTCTGCTGCAGGAAGTTACCGATATCACCGGCAGTCGTCAGCCCGACAAGTGGGTCCGCTGTCTGAGTGGCCAATCCTTGCGCGGTGCTGTTGAGCCACGTTTGCGCGTCAGCCGACTTCTCTTCCTCGGTGTAACGCACACCTGCCGTAACGCTCAGGTTATCCGTGATGTTGAAGGTACCCTGCAGGAAGACTGCCCAGGATTCTGTGTCCTGCTGCCAACGCGACAGACGACCAACCTGACTCCACATGGTGAGACCCTCTACCCCTACAGGCAGGGAGCCTGCGGGCAGCCCCAGCAGAGGCTCAATGCCCGCAAGTTGTGTGGGATTATAAGCGAGGATGGTAGGCAAGCCGCCCGTGATCGCACCCACAATCCCGGGCTGGCCGAAAGTGCCATCGACCGAAACCATGCGGTCAATCTCTTGCTTGGAGTCGATGTAATTAGCGCCCGCCACCCAGCTAAAGCGGCCGTCCAAATCAGAAGCCAGTCTGATCTCCTGGCTGAACTGCTCGTATTCCTGGTTGTCGCTTCGTCCGATAAAATTCACAGGCAGGAAGTCAGCATCAATTCCGTCTTCGAACTCAAACTGTGAAACACCTGTGACCAAGTTTAACGTCATACCGTTGCCAAACTCGTGCTCGATATTCAGCGAGAACTCATGATTTTCTGTATCGGTGCCGTCGAGGCGCTCGGATCCTTGACCACCCAGCCCTTCGGTACCACCAATCGACAGGCCGTCACGATAAGCATCTGTAATACTCTCTTGAAAGCCCGGGAAGCCAATTCCCATCACTGCATACATAGCGGCGTTAGAGGCCGGCACAACGGGCGCTCCATTGACAATGGTCGGACCAAACTTTGTGACCGTTCCTGTGCTACCGGTGCGCAAGAAATCAGAATAGGTGTATCGGAACCCTACGCTGGTCGATTCAGAAGGTTCCCACTGAGCACCGAAGCGGGCAATCGTTTCGTCCGTTGCGGGCATATTGGGATTCGCCGCATTCGGTGCGGTATTTGCGTTGTACCCGTCGATGGTTCGATCCATCACGGCCAGACGCACAGCAAAGTTGTCAGTGAGGCTGCCGCTGATGTGTCCTTCGAAGTACTCGCCATTGTCGGACTCAAAACTTGCCGCCACACGGCCAGATAGGCCCTCGCCTACCTTCGGAGCAGCGGTGCGGATGTTGACCGCACCGGCCAGGGTATTCTTACCAAACAGGATGCCCTGAGGACCACGCAACACCTCTATCTGTTCCAGATCGAAAAGCCCGAGTCGGGTTTGGCGACTTCGGCCGTAATGCACGCCATCCACGAACAAGCCTACCGACTGCTCAAAGGATTGGTTTGCACCGATGGAGATACCACGCATGGTGATAATGGAGTTCACTGCGTTCTCGGACACCGAAAAGTTGGGCACATAAGCACCAAGCTCACTAAAGCTTCTAATCGAGGCGTCCTGAACCTGTTCGCCGGAGATCGCAGTCACCGAAATCGGCACATCTTGCAGACTTTCGGTTCGTTTCTGAGCGGTTACAACCACTTCTTCTAGCGCTTGGCCAGCTACCGTCATCGATACGCTAGCAACCGCTGCGCTGAGCGCTACCTTTGCAAAACTTTTCATCATGGTGGGATCCTTTTTTTTAAAACGTGTTTTTTGTTGTTGTCGCTTCGACCAAAGGGCCTGAGGGCAGTCTTCAGCCGCTGCTTCTTGCTACATCTTCTTGCTACCTCTTTTTTCTGATTAATTATTCGTAATGCGCCGATGCTAATTGACTCGAATCTTGAACATGTGGCAGTTTTAATGCCAATATAGGAGCCTTCACGATAGCAGATACTGTCAATAGCGCAATACTGACGAGACAAGGAATTTCAAAGTGAACAATTTCGGCCGGCAAAAGATCGCCATTCTAGCCACTGTGCTCGTTATCCTTGTATTCGCTGGTTATTCAAACAGGGCGTCTCTAGTAGAAGCGCTGCTCAAAGTCGCACTGCCACAGCAGCTAGGCGCAAACCGTGTTGCAGCGCTGGAAGATGGGCTTCATGTCGCACTTTGCGGTGCGGGTGGACCCTTTCCCGCACCCCGCGCTTCAGGCCCCTGTGTGGCGGTCGTGGCGGGCGACCAGCTTTTTATCGTCGATACTGGCACCGATGGCGCACGGAATTTAGGGAGAATGGGATATCCCGCTAGCCAGGTCGCCGCGGTGTTTCTCACTCATTTCCACTCAGATCACATTGATGGCTTGGGAGAACTGGCCACCGCGCGCTGGGCTACTAGCGACCACACGCTGCCGCTGCCGGTGTATGGCCCTGAGGGCGTCACGAGGGTGGTCGACGGCTTTAACGCTGCCTATGCACAAGATTTTACCTACCGACATGACCATCATGGCGATCAAGTTGCGCCACTGTCGGCAGCCGGTCTCACGGCAAAGCCTTTTAAAGCGCCGCCGGAAGGCGCCACGACCACGGTCTTCGATGACGCCGGCTTAGTCGTCAAGGCCCTTCGAGTCGATCATGCACCAGTCTCACCTGCGGTGGGCTACCTCTTTCGTTATGGGCAGCGCACCGCACTCATCACTGGAGACACGGCACAATCAGATAATGTGAAACGCTTTGCACAGGGCGTTGATTTGCTGGTGCACGAGGCGCTCGCCCCAAACCTCATGAACATGATGCGCGACGCGGCAGACAACCTTGGTAATCAGATTCTCTCTAACATCTTTTTCGACGTGCTGGATTATCACGCAAGCCCGGCCGAGGCGGCGGAAACCGCGCGCGATGCGGGCGTTGGACACCTACTGTATTACCACGTGGTACCGCCCATCGTTCTACCCGGACAAGAAGCGCTATGGCTCAACGGGGCGGAGGCTATCTTTCCTGACTACACCGTAGGCTATGACGGCGTCTCCTTTAGCCTACCGGCAAACTCAACGGAGATTATTCAAACCAGTACCGGACTTTAAATCACGCGACTCCGCTCACCGTGGCTTTTTCTGCGTGTTATGTCCAAATTTCACTCAAAAAACACCCACATTGGCGCAAACGCCACATTATTGCGGCCACAAATGACCCTTTTTAACAGTTGTTGATCCAAAACGTTGGGGTGCCGTACCTAATAGCCGTAACTAAAAAGTGTGCTTCAAGTGATAGTTGATTTAAACGAGTTCCGTGGCAGGCGAAGTCCGGTCACTGACGAAGGAAGCGCGAAAGCGATTTCACTGGGCGTGATGTTGGGTGAAGAAACGGAGTGCGATCGGCACCTATCTGACTCTCAAATATTTGATTTAGAGCATCACCGCAGGCTTAAAGCACTCCATACTCATCTCGAGGAGGGTGCCACACTCAGTGAGGCAGCGCGCCTGATCGGGGTGTCGCAGATGACCGCCTACCGATGGAATGATCACGGACGCAGATAACTCGGCCCCGCTATTGCATTGCTTCCAGTAATCCCTGATGGGGTCCTGTCAAATGACTGCCGAAAAGCTGGCAGGCCTAGTCGTCTGGCTCGACATCGCAAGTGAAGTGTGCGGTCACGTAGCCAGCGACATCGAAGTTGATCTTGGCTTTTCCCTGCATCTTACCCTCGACTGAGCAGTCGGCTAAGGTTTGCAGAACGGTCGCTCGCACGACCTCAGAAAAAGCCTCGATCGTTAAGTCACCAATAACGGGCGACACGGCGACATTTACAACCGGTTCATCTTCTTGCAGGAGCATGACGAGCAGCCAAAGCGCACTCGCGCAGCCAGCCAAACCGAGACCAATAAAACCTAGCAGAAACGTTCTCATGCGGCGGCTCCCGCTTGTCGTAATGAGTGTTCGCCGCCGACCGTAACGTCACGACTCCTTTTTTTCAAATCAAATTACTGCCTAGCTGCACCCTCTCCATTACCGCCATCACGCGTTCAGGCCATTGAGTACTGTCGTTTGATGTATCGACCTCACTAGGGCCTCTCTGGCGTCTGGTGCATCCCACGCGATGCTGTGCAGGCGCCAGGCAATCTTCGTCTCACCGCGGTCTCCGCGTATACTGGAAAGTCACAAACTGATGGGAAATAACCGTATGAATGACCTGATTCTTCAACCGGTTTTGTTCATGGGTGTACTAAGCCTCTTAATGATGCTGCTAATGTATCTCACGCGGATTCCAGCGGCTAAGCAACTTGAGACAGAAGGCGTCGTTTTACAAAAGCTGTCGCACCCGTCGCAACTAGGCGGCGTATTTCCAAGCCGTGTTGAGCGTGTAGCCGACAACTACAATCATCTTTGGGAACAGCCCACGCTTTTTTATGCTGTTGTGATGGTGATATGGGCCCTCAACCACACCGATACGGTGCACCTGTATTCGGCGTGGGCCTACTGCGGCCTTCGGTTTGCCCACTCGCTTGTGCAAGTCACGGTTAACCATGTTTGGCTCCGCTTCACGCTGTTTATCGTCAGCTGGGCTGCCTTAGCAACCATGCTGTTGAGGGAGGTATTCAGTGCGTTGAGCACGTAACACTCTGTCGAGCAGTCACCCTTAGCGAAACAAAAAGGACCTCGCTAACGAAGGCTCCTCCTTGCCGAGCGCAGACCTGGCATGCGTGACACCTTTTGTTAACACTTTGGCGCAGTCGGTCAATCAATCAGGTCAGCCTCTCGGCAAACTGATCGTTATCAAGGATGACAGATCGCCACGGACGGCATCATTGAGGGGAGATTAACGATGCGATTTCTATGGATAGAAAAAAATGCCTTGCCTGCGCCACGACATCAGCGGATACCCAACCCTGTGAGCCAGCGTAAAGGCCCTCACGCTAAACCCGTAACGGCATACAAACGGTCATCGGCAGTGGTGCCGTCGCTCAAGGAGGGCCGATGATGCGGCTGCTTTGGGTCGTCACCATAGCCGTCGTGCTCTTCGCAACCGTGAGCCATGCCAATCGCGTCAATGCAACGCACCCCAGCGCAGACGCACCGGCGGCACCCTCGGTAATGAGAGCGCCAAACTGCCTTTCGAGCTGCCTCAGTCGTCTCGCTTGATCGGTGAGTCATTGGCTTCGTCTGACGCTCTCTGAGCGCGTTGCGTCACAATGAGCTGCCAAACAGCAAAAGCTAACGGGATGCCAAAGAACAGTAGCACTTGAAGCCCTTTGAACTCGCTGTAATCCATTACCGTCAGGCTCCTCGTTCTATGCCCGCCAGGGGAGCATCCTCGAGCGGCCCGTCACAAGCCGGAGCGTGATCCAGACAGCCGGCGCGAAGCTCAGGAATAAGACGCCATTCATCAAGAAGAAACCCGAATAGGCATCGACAAATGCGCCGAACCACGGAAACGCAGATGGTGTTATGCCCAGCGTCCACAAGAGGGTCAGATCAAGCGTCAGCCCCACATGCAAAAACGCCCACCACGCGAGCAACCCAGCCAGTCTCTTTTTAAATGCCTGCATTGCGCCTTTTCACAGCCCCTTCATTCCACCTTCATTCGACCTTCATTCGACAGTCGCAACGGGCATCGCTAAGGCATCAACTAAGTCCTGACTTCTGCCGCCCTTTCAGTAGGTCACGACCCTTAGTCCACCACCTCACACAACTTTTGCGCCAGTAGCCATAGACGATCCTGACCCCAGACAGCCAATACAGCTTGCCCTTTCGGATCGAGCAAGCGAAAGCTAGGTACGCCCCAAAGGCCCGCTTGGTACATAGCAAGGCGGTTTTCCTCGAGCAGCGACTCCCAAGTGGTGTCCTGTCGATGTGCCTGCGCAGCGGTCCAGTCCAAACCCGCCGCCTCGACCACTTTCCTTAACCCACCTTTGGTATTGGTGTTTACTCCGAGGGCAAAGGCATGTCGTAAAAAGCTCGATAACAGTTCAACCCCTTTACCTTGCGATGCCGCCCAAGGGTACAGGGCATAACACCGGCGAACAGGGTCACCGATAGGATCGTAAAAGTTGCCGTAAGGGACGCCTGCATTGTGCGCTTCTCGGGCAGCGTCCATAAAAATATACATGCCTTTTTCTCGCGTCGCCGGCACCCCTCGCATGACCATCGGTAAAACGGGTCGCAGCTCGAGCGTGATGCCGGCATCTCGTGCAAAGGCAACCGTGCGATCGAACGCGACTGCGGTGTAGGGGCTTCGTAATGAGGCATAGAACTCCAACGTAAAGGCTTTGTTATCACGCTGTTGAGGCAGCCTTACCGAAGGGCGCGGCGCAATAAGACCTCGCTCGGGCTGTCGGTCCGCACCCAGTGCGGCAAGTCGCTGCTCGAGCAAATAAAATCGGTCCGCACCCCAGTACCACTCGCCGCCGTAATAAAACATCGCGCCTGAGTAGTGCTTCATCTCGCGACGCAACTGGGTGCCGCTCTCCACCGCCGCTTCAGCCTGCCCAATCGCCGTGCGGCCATGCGCCTCGGCAAGATGATTCAGTCGAGCGCCATCGCCCGCCCAGAGTGCGTCACCCACTGTTGCGGCTACTTCAGGGAACGTTTCGGGTGACTGCGCCGCCAAAATGCAGGTCGCCAATGACACATGATGTGCATCTGGCTCATGAGGATGATCAGGAAAGACGAGCCCATAACCTGGCGCTACTAACTGCGATTCATAGCGAGATAAACGCGCCAGCAACGCGGGCTCCGGCACATTTTTTTTTCGATCAGCGCAAACGAGATGACATCGTAGCTCGATGTCATAACGTGCCTGCAGTGGCATCAATAGCTGCGCTGCTAAATGGCTATAGCCATCTTCCACTTGATGAAAATAGTGCACCCGGTGTGATGTACCCCCTTTTAACCGAGCCCGTTCACCCTTAGCGTGGCGGGCCTTCACTGAACTGGTTTGAGAGAGACGCGTCATCACTTTTGAGGTAAGCCAACGCTCTAGGCGACTGGGGTTCATGGTCGCCGCGCCACCTTGTTCCTTGAATTTTTCCGCCATGCTGTGCGCCTCGGTTCAGCGAGTTGCTAACAAGTCCGTCACCAACCCTAGAATAATTTCATGACTGCTTTTTTGCGGAAGGCGCTGATGCTCGCGTAGACGATGCCACATCTCAAAAGACGCGACGGCATGGACCGCTTCCCGCCGTGATTTCGGTGAGGTAGCGACCTCGGGCAACCATAGTTCGAGCTCGTCGCGCAGTTTTTTCTGATGATAAGCGTAGCGTTCTTGTAGCGCGGGAAAGCGCCATGCTAGCGCCTGAGTACAGAGAATCAATTCGCTGAGTTGATCAAAGGCATTGCCGTAGAGATTGACAGCGCGACTGATTCGCTCCGACAGGGTGCCGGATCGATCGCTGACGGCGAACAAGGTTGCATAGGAGGCTCCCAGCATTTCATCGGCCGACAGAAATAAGGCGTCCATATCGGCGAAATGGCGAAAGAAAGAGCGGATACTCACGCCGGCGCGATCCGCGATCTGCTGCGCAGTCGGCACCTGTTTTTCTTCATTTATCAGTGCCAGCGCCGCCTCAATAATCGCGACTTGGCTGCGTTCGCTCCGCTGGCGACGGCCGTCAGAAGTTGGTGCAATTTTTAACGTCATTGTCCTGCCTAGCTAAGCCATCGCGTGATTCTGTCATTCATTATGCCATGATGTTTTCCCGAGCTAACAGTGGTCTTTTCTCGATAACAGCGCGGCAGTATGGGTCAATCTGAATCGCGATCGCGGGCCTCAATGGTGGCGAGATTCGCCTCATGCTGACGCCGATCTAAGCGATAAAAAGCCAGTGCTGCCAGCATGATGCCCCACAAAATCCACTGCGCAGACACGAGTAGGCTGCCCATTTGCGTGAGCGATGCTGCGGGAACTTGGGCCGGCGGAACGTCCCGGGGTAGCGCCACTGCCTGTAAGATCAGGCCCGCCATAAACGCACCGATACCTTGATTCGTTTTACGAATAAAGGTGAGCGCTGAGAAAAAGACCCCCTCGCTACGCCGACCCGTTCTGACTTCAGTGTGCTCTACTAAATCGGCCAGCATAGAATATAGAATCGATTGCATCGCAATAATCAGGCCTAGATCAATGGTATTCACCGTCGCTAAGATGGGAAACAACAGCGGGTCACCGTTCTCCGGCATCCACCCGAATAATCGGCAGACCACCGGGAGCGGTTGCAGGATGAAAGCGATCACTCCCAGACGAATGGCGGCATTCTTTTTACCCCACCGCTTCGACGCCCAAGGCGCAATCATTAATCCAAGCACTGCTGATACCACCACCAAGGCTGTCCAGTAGTAAATTTCCTCAGAAGAGAATCCCCAAAAGTAAGTCAGCATCAGAAAAGCCAGTGCTGCCGTCAGGCCCGACGCCGCGGCGCCGGCGATTGTCGAGATGAAAAGCGCCAAAAAACTCTTATCACGCAGGGTGTCTAGCACCTCACCAACAGCAGATAACAGACTCTTCTGGGCGCGAGGCGGCGGCTGAGCAAGCGCACCAATCCGATGGTGCGTGCCGAGTGCCGACACCAATATGGCAATGAGCATGACGACAGCGGCTATCGTGCCGTACGTCTCATACCCATCGCGATTGAGTATGCCCACAGGATAAGTCTCGGTAGGCACTAATAAGAATCCATAGGTAAAGACGGCCATACCCGCACCGCCGGCCCAACCAAAAAATGATCGCCACGCCTGTATAGAGGTCCGCTCATCGTAGTCCGCGGTGAGTTCCGGCATCAGCGCTGAACTAGGGGTTTCATAAAAAGTGATTAAGGTGCGAATCAAGATGGCCAGCACCACGAGATAGACAAACAGTTCACCCTCAGTCCACTCGGGGGGTTGCCACAATAGCGAATAGCACAGTGCAGCAGGAATGGCTGCCGCATACATGAAGGGATGCCTGCGGCCCCAGCGAGAGCGCATGTTGTCTGACCAGTAACCCACCACTGGATCGCTGAAGGCATCAAAAATTAACGCAATGAGCAGTGCTGTTCCCACCAGTGCAGGTTCCAGCCCGACGACGGTGCCGTAAAACAGCAGCAGCAAGTAGGCAAACCCATTATCTTTGATGCCATAGGCCACCGCACCGAAACCATAGGTACCGTTGACCACCCAGCCGATGCGCTTACTGCTGTTCACTGGCGTTGAAGGTGGCAAGGTGGCGCACTCGCTTCAAGACTATCGAAAAGGGGCCACCCCGAATGACAGCGACGGTGGCGATGTTCAGCACTATACTGCATCACTTCAGCCGGGGAATGCAGATTCTTGCGGCACTCGCCTCAAGCCGCCGCAACGAAGTCCAAACCCAGTAACGCCAAATTTATTGGTCACGACAGTAGCCGCTAGGCAGCGCATTTGGTATAAACGCTGAACAATAAGTCAAACTGCGCGAGGGACAGACCGAGCGGCAGATAGGGTTGGCATCGACGTAGGGTGGTATGGCTCCAGAATTAATAATCTTGATTGTATCGGCTGCATCCATTGCGTTTCTGCACACCTTATTGGGGCCCGATCACTATCTCCCTTTCATTGCGATGGCCCGCGCGCGCGGATGGTCTTTGGCCAAAACCTTGCGGGTTGTCCTGCTCTGCGGCTCAGGACACCTCGTGGGTTCGGTCGTACTGGGCGCCATCGGGATTGGTGTGGGCATCGAACTGACTCGCCTTGAATGGGTCGAAACACTTCGCGGAGACATTGCGGCCTGGAGTTTATGTGGTGTCGGCGCGGTGTATCTTGTTTGGGGGTTGCGGCATGCCTACCAGCAGCGCCCACAGGGGCACTCTGGTTGGCATTCTCATGGCGACGTGAGTCATTACCATACGCAACTTCACGCCAACAAAGCGCAAGGCCACGCTATCGAAGCGCCGCCGTCAGGCTCGCTGACGCCATGGGCCATTTTCATTGTCTTTGTGCTCGGACCCTGCGAACCACTGATTCCTCTGCTGATGTTTCCAGCGGCGACACAAAGCGTTGCCGGCATCTTTTGGGTGACCGGTGTCTTTGCCATCGTGACTGTGCTCACCATGCTAGGTGCAGTCGCCATCGGACAACTGGGACTCGAGAGATTACGCGTGCCGGCACTCGCGCGCTTCGGTCACTCTGGTGCCGGCGCCACCATGCTAGGGTGCGGTATCGCGATTGGATGGATGGGATTATAAGGATGAGTGATTACCAAACCATTGATGCCGTCTGCAATATTTGGACACCCGAGGCGCTCTCACACCGACCCGGCTGGACTGATGAATTCTTTGTCGGAAAGGTAAAGGGCAAGCATGACTCTGCGGGCATCACGCTCGAGGCAATGATTGAAGGGATGGATGAAGCGGGTATCGATATCGCTTTTTTGGTTGCGGCCAAAGCGGGTCGCGTGGGTCTACCGGGCTGCTACCACATGCCACTCGAGGTGGTATCACGGGCGGTAGAGCAGTATCCCGACCGTTTTAGGGGCATGCTCGGACTCGACCCTTATATGGGTATGAACGGGGTACGACAGCTAGAGACTGCGGTGAAAGAATTTGGCTTTGTGGGCGCGCACTTATATCCGCACTGGTTTGAGTTGCCGCCGAATAATGCGAAGTACTACCCCTTTTATGCAAAATGTATCGAACTCGGTATCCCAGTCCAAATGCAAGTGGGTCAGTCGCTGATTTACGCCAAGGAGCACCCTTGTCGCTCGGTGGGACGACCTATTTATCTCGACGATATTGCCTGCGACCTTCCGGAACTCAAGTTACTCGGCACCCACGTGGGCATACCCTGGCATGACGAAATGATCGCCATGGCCTGGAAGCACGACAATGTCTTTATCGTGACCGACGCGCACAGCCCAAAATACTGGCCTGACTCAGTCAAGCATTTCATCAACTCTTATGGCCAAAATAAGGTGATCTTTGGCACCGATTTCCCCGTGCTGCGCTTCAAGCGCACCGTCGATGAAGTCGATGCATTCGAGCTCAAGCCCGAGGTACGCCGAAAGTTCATGCGGGATAACGCGATACGGGTCTATGGATTGGAGGATTTGTCATCAGCACACCATTAGAAGGCATTCGCGTCGTCGAGATGACCTCGGTCGTCCTTGGACCCTATGCCTGTCAAATGCTGGGGGATCTTGGCGCCGATGTTGTCAAAATCGAACCCTTAGCCGGCGATACCAATCGTAACTTAGGGCCGCATTTTAACGACCCGAAAATGTCAGCCTTATTTCTCACCTGCAATCGTAACAAGCGGTCTGTCGCACTCGACTTGAAAAGCACGGTCGGTCGGGAGGCAGCACTCAAGCTGATTGCCACTGCCGATGTTGTGGTCCACAACTTTCGACCTCAAGCCATGGAGCGCTTGGGGCTTGATTACGAAAAAGTGAAGGCAGTGAATCCCTCTGTCGTGTATTGCGCCACTTACGGCTATAGCAAAAAAGGTCCCTATGGCGACAAGGGGGCACTAGATGATTCGATTCAAGCCGCGAGCGGGATTGCGGTATTACAAAGTATGGTCGAAGGAGAGCCTCGCTACTTACCAACTATTATCGCTGATAAAACCACTGGCCTGATGGTGGTGCAAAGCGTTTTGGCCGCACTCTTCCATCGCGAACGCACCGGAGAAGGACAAGCCATTGAAGTCCCCATGTTTGAAAGCATGGTGTCATTTGTCATGACCGAGCATTTATGGGGGCAGAGCTTTGTGCCGCCACTCGATAAAGCCGGATATGTCAGACTTATGGCATCTCATCGCCGACCGTATAAAACGGCCGACGGCCTCTATCTTGCGGTTTTACCCTACTGGGATAACCACTGGGGGACGTTTTGCGCCTTGGCAGACAAACCCGAACTTGCCGAAGATCCGCGCTTTCAAACCATGGCACTGAGGCTGGCGAATATTAATGAGTCCTACCGTGAGACAGGCGCCATTATCGCCAGCAAAACCCGTCAAGAATGGGTTGATTTGCTCGGTGATACTAACGTGCCGATGATGGTGGTGAATTCATTAGATGAGTTAATCGATGACCCACAGTTAGTGGGGAGCGGCTTCTGGCAGGAGCATGATCACCCTACCGAGGGTCGACTTAGATTCTCGAGTCCGCCCATGAATTTTGAAAAGACCCCCGCCAGCATTCGCCGCCTCCCACCCGGCCTTGGAGAGCACACCCGCGAGCTACTGCGTGAGGTGGGTTATGACGACGAATTTTTGGCATCCCTCCATGATGAGGGCGCCATTCAGATTGCACAGGAGACCAATCCATGACATTTAAAAACCTTTACATAGAGCATGAACGCAGCAGTGAAGCCGAGGACTGGGTGAAAGAAGAAATAGCGGAGCAGGAAGCGCGATTTGCTGAAATTGAGGCCTCCATGGAGGCGCTCGCACCGACGCGAGAGAAGTGGTACCAAGAGTTCTTTGACCGCATTAAAACGAACGGCTTTAATTTAGATGGCGACGATAAAATGCCGATTCCTGACAGCGATTTACCAGTCAAAACCGCCGATCGAAAAGATCAGGTGGTCTGGAAGTATGGCGTCGATAGTGACGACACCCCCCGCAACGGACAGGAGGCTTAACCATGGCACGACCTCATATTGAACCCTTCTGTGATCGAGACACGCACTTTAAACCTATGCGGTTGCTCGGCTTCGGAACTGGCATGCACTACAAGATGCTGAGCATGGATGTCGACACAGGCGCCTGCTCGATGACGGTGCAATTCGACGGTGGTTACAAGCGATCTCCCGGATTTTCTTGGTCAGAATACGAACTCATCGTGATCGAAGGGGAACTCCGCGTGGGGGACCGAGTGTGTCGTAAAGGACATTATTTCTATGTGCCTGCTGGTTACGCCATGCCCGAAATCAGCTCTGATCAAGGCTGTCTTCTGCTTTACATGTACAACACCGGAGAGCCGAGTCATGAAGAAGCCACAACACATCATGCATCGACACAAACGCAGCTTTATCATGATGTAGACAGCTACATGGATCTGTCTTGGGCAATGGGTAATGTTGCGAAACCGAGTGTGGCAACAGGCTGCATGATCAAGTTACTCAACTACAACCCCAACTCCTTCGCAATGACCTTTCTGTATTGTATGACACCGAATTTTTATCAAGACAATATCTCATATCACGACTGTGCCGAAGAGTCGTATCACCTTTGGGGTACGTCCTGGATGATGCAGTTTGGTGATGTGCCAACCGGAGGGTATTTCTGGCGGCCGGCCTACATTAACCATGGTGCCTTCGCATCAGAGTATGGCTGTATTGCGCTGGGTCGTGTGGACTCTAAATTATTCAATCACTTTCACTACAACCCATGGTCTACGCCCGTCGAAAATGCAGACCGCTCAGAAGCGCGACTACTCGCCAGAGATCCACTGCTCTATCACTGGGCCTTTAGTCAGGATCATAACCATCCCCACAGCCCCAAAGACTTTGAATTAACGATGCCAAGGCGGGGTAATGAAGAAGGGCACGACACCGAGCATAAAAGTGATGGTCATCGACATGATCATTGGCATGGACATCATCATCATGATGAGGAAAGCCCTCACACCCATGACCATTCACATGACCATGCACATGACCATACCCATGACCACCAGCATTAAACCGTGTCCGTAATGGCGTTAGAACGATGGCCGATGACCGTGAAAACAGCGACCTCGTGTCGCTGTTTTTTTAAGCCGCAGATTGAGTCCAAATGGGTGAGGCCGCGACGACACGGGCACTCAGCTGGCGGCAGCCTCTAAGTAACACCGGCCGCACAGTGCCTCGTAACGCACATTATCGCCATCGATCACCACCTGTTCTCCCTCTCGAACAATACCGGCATCGCCGAGTCGCGCATTAAAAATCGCTTTTTTCCCGCAGCGACAAATGGTCTTCATTTCCTGCAGAGAGTGGGCGACCTCCATTAAACGTCGACTTCCCGGAAAAGCCTGAGTGCGAAAATCCGTTCGAATACCAAAGGCCACGACTGGAATCTCATCGAGCACGGCAATCGCCAGCGCTTGATCGACCTGCTCCGGTGTTAAGAACTGTGCTTCATCAATGAGCAGACAGGCCACGCTGTGCAGCACAGAATCTTGCTGATCACTCAGCGCATGAAATGTGGTGCGTAAATCTTGGTCCGGTAATAACAATAAGTCTGCGTGTCGCGCGACACCTAAGCGCGAAACGATCTGATCATCACCCTTAGTATCCTTAGCAGGCTTAATTAATAAAACCTGCTGCCCACGCTCTTCATAGTTATGCGCGACCTGTAACATCGCCGTGCTCTTGCCGCTGTTCATAGCGCCGTAGCGGAAAAATAATTTACTCATGAAATGGCCTGTGCGTCTTATTGAATTTCTGCTCAGTGAGTCGCCTGTAGATACTACAGGAAGATAAAAGAACACAAGAGTGGCGTCGCCGTGCTATCTCATCACGACCGCTGTGCTACTGCAGCACATTAACGCTGGCTGAACCTCATTAAAAGAGTGGCTCATGCCCTTTGCTCAGGCATAATATGAGACGAAATGTCAGGAGTAAAAACCTATGAAAAGTCGTGCTGCCGTTGCTTTTGAAGCCGGGAAACCATTAGAAATCGTCGAGGTGGATGTCGGCGCACCTGCCGCCGGAGAGGTCATGGTAGAGATCAAAGCGACCGGGGTCTGTCACACCGATGCATTTACGCTTTCTGGCAATGATCCTGAGGGCGCATTCCCAGCCATTTTAGGGCACGAAGGCGCAGGTGTCGTGGTTGAAGTGGGTGCAGGAGTGAAGGACCTCGCGGTCGGCGACCATGTGATCCCCCTGTATACCCCCGAGTGCCGTACCTGCGATTTCTGTCTGCATCCGAAGACTAACCTCTGCCAAGCGATCCGAGAAACACAAGGCCAAGGTGTAATGCCAGACCACACAAGTCGATTCTCACTCGATGGCAAACCTATCCTGCATTACATGGGTTGCTCCACGTTCTCAAATTACACAGTCCTACCTGAGATCGCACTAGCGAAGGTTCGTAAAGATGCGCCCTTCGATAAAATTTGCTACATCGGTTGTGGCGTCACGACGGGTATTGGCGCCGTCGCTTTCACCATGAAAGTGGAGGCCGGCGCCACCGTCGCCGTCTTTGGATTAGGAGGGATTGGCCTCAACGTGATTCAGGGCGCAAAGCTGGTCGGCGCACGACGGATTATTGGCGTAGATCTTAATCCCGATAAAATTCCCCTGGCGACGCAATTCGGTATGACCGATTTTGTGAATCCGAGCGAAGTGGATGACGTGGTGGATCACTTAATTCAAATGACAGGAGGCGGCGTCGACTACAGCTTTGAGTGCATTGGCAACGTTAACGTGATGCGCCAAGCGCTGGAGTGCTGTCACAAGGGCTGGGGGCAAAGTTGTGTGATTGGCGTAGCCGGTGCAGGCCAAGAAATTTCGACGAGACCTTTTCAGCTCGTCACCGGCCGCTCATGGCGTGGCACGGCATTTGGCGGTGCGCGGGGTCGAACCGATGTACCAAAAATCGTTGACTGGTATATGGAAGGGAATATCCATATTGACGAGATGATCACCCACACGATGCCGCTGGAGGAGATCAATACCGCGTTTGATCTCATGCACGAAGGTAAAAGTATTCGCTCGGTGGTCACGTTCTGATGAGTTCAGAATGCCTGAGTAGTGTCAAAATGTTTGGCGGCGAACAAAATCGCTATCAGCACCACTCCGCGGTACTGGACTGCGATATGGTGTATGCCGTCTACCTCCCGCCACAAGCGGCGGAATATCGGGTACCGGTGGTGTATTACCTATCGGGGCTCACCTGCACAGACGAAAACTTCGTCACGAAAGCAGGTGCCCAGTGCTATGCAGCAGAGCATGGTGTGGCAGTGGTTGCGCCCGACACCAGCCCTCGGGGTGAGGGCGTTGCGGACGATCCAGAAGGCAGCTACGACATGGGTCTTGGGGCGGGGTTTTATCTCAACGCAACACAGGCACCCTGGTCTGCGCATTATCAAATGTATGACTATATCGTCAGCGAATTACCGCAGGTGCTGGCGGAAAACTGCTCACAAATCGATACGGATTGTGCCGCGATCATGGGGCACTCTATGGGAGGACATGGCGCCCTGACAATTGGCCTCAAAAACCCCGAGCGCTATGTGTCGCTGTCTGCGTTTTCACCGATCGTTGCACCCACACAGTGCCCTTGGGGGAAAAAAGCGTTCTCACAGTATTTGGGGCCGAATGAAGCCGATTGGGCGGCCTATGACAGCTGTGCGCTATTAACCGCAGCGACAGAGCACAGGCCCATCCTGATCGATCAAGGCACGGCTGATAATTTCTTAGACGAGCAGCTCAAAACCCCATTGATCACGGCTGCCAGTGAAGCAGCAGATTATCCTGTCCACGTTCGGATGCAGCACGGCTATGATCACAGCTACTACTTCATTGCCTCTTTTATGGCTGACCACCTTCGGTTCCACGCAAAGTATCTCAACGCGCGCTAGGCGCGATGCGCTCGCCTGTCACTTGAGCACAGACTGATCGGGGCATAGTTGCCGCTAAAGTGGTGACGGCACAGGTCGCGGAAATGGGAGGGCGCGTTAAGCGCCACCAAGCGGTCAATGAGGTGACCCCAAGCCCCTACTCAGTAGCGCTGAGTCTGACCTCTACCGCAAGTCACGGCTGATCAAAATCCGTTGGCGATCACTGACGCAAAGCGTGTGCACGACCTAATGCTGCGCAGCGCTGGGCTCCTCTTTCGCGCGTGAATCAATGATTTTCTTCATGAACGTCCACGACGTTTCGTTGCGGCGAGGATCACTTAACGGCGGCGGTGTCGTATATTCTGGATACTGTTGCGCAATTTCAGCTTTGATCAAATCCGCCAGCTGGTCGTAGCTCTCAAGCTTTCTGCCCATCGCATTAAAATACAGCATGCCAGCACGGCCATTCATCTCCATCCACGGGAGCCAGGGTGCCAGACGCACCCAGGAGATCACTGGATAGGCGACTGGCTTATCCGCGTCGAGTAGTTCTGCGACATCACCATTGAAGTCGAAAATCTCCGTGGCGTGATAACTGCCGCCCACATACTTCTGGTAGTCACCACCCATCGCATTTTTATAGAACAGGGGGATTTCGTAGTTGATCAGATACTGGCCATTAACGTCACGGTAGGTGAAGGCCTTCTCGGAGCCGTCGGCATTGATACCGAAGCCGGGCCGTTGGTTGACTGGATCGTTCGCAACGTGAATCACCTCATTCGACGCGCCGGTCCAAGGATTGTCAAACGTGCGCAGGATCTCTCCTGTCTGGGGATCCAGATACAGCATGATCTCCCGAGAAACGAGTCGGTAGCCGACGCCCTTGTCAGAGTCCTCAACCTGCCCACACTGGCGGATATTCATTCCCAGCAAACCAAAAATTTTACGATCAGGCTCCCCGGGCACCCGCGAATAGCCGAATCCGGACCATTCAAAAACTTGAGGTGAACTGTCCTCTAAGGAGCACTGTATTTTGCGATTGAGCGCGACAAAGCCGTCCCCAGAGTTAGCATCAATCGTCTCTGCTTGAACGGCGGTTACCATCACCCCACAGAGGATAAAACTAAGACAAGTGGTCAAGCGTGAAAACAGCCACATAGTGTGGTCTCCTGAGTCTGCTAGCGACGGATAGAGCATAGCCCGTTTGAGAAAAGATATAAACATATGTCAATATGCGATTTACTGAATCCACATCGTCTAAGGCGTTAAGACTTTGACCCCGATGCTCACCCGCAGACGCCTACTCGAGGGCTCCGTCGCTGGATTGCTGGCAAGCGCTAGCGGTGGCTGCAACGACAGGGGCTCAGGCCGACGTGTGGTGGTGGTGGGAGCAGGCCTGTCTGGTTTGAATGCAGCCCTTATTCTGGAACGATGGGGCTTTGAGGTCGACGTTGTAGAAGCCAAAACACGGGTCGGTGGGCGGCTCTGGACGCTGGACCACCTGCCAGGCTCCCCCGAAGGCGGGGGCAACGTTATGGGCGCCCAGTACGGTCGCGTTTTTCACATGGCTCACCATCTCGACATCGCACTACGAACGCCACCCCGCACGCTACCCAGCGATTACTTCATTGGAGATCAACGCATCACCCG
Organism: uncultured Luminiphilus sp.; assembly: GCA_905478845.1. Taxonomy (GTDB): domain Bacteria; phylum Pseudomonadota; class Gammaproteobacteria; order Pseudomonadales; family Halieaceae; genus Luminiphilus. The sequence continues at coordinate 10,836 of CAJQKG010000194.1, read as the reverse complement.
CGCTAGCTGGGCAAGCGCCGCGGCCAACCCCCTTCCCGAGGCGTGGCGGAGCATCCCCCCGCAGCGCTTGATGGGAAAGCTGAATGATACCAATCCGCTTTTGACCACTCGCGCCTGGCATGACCCCGATCTAATGGCCTCGGATCAATCCGCCGATGTCGGACTCAAGGCACTGGGCTTCCCCAAGGCCGCGATCGAATTGATCGACGCTAACAACAGTTATGGCAATAATCTGCAAGACACCAGTCTCATGGCGCTCTATCGCATTATGGGTGAATTCGGACGCTTGTCGGGCCCCGCATTGGCCGTAAAGGAAGCCGCTCTGGGTAATATGCGGCTGCCCGAAGCCATGGCGGAGCAGCTAACGAGGCCCGTATCTCTGGGGAACCCGGTCGTTTCAATTCAGCATTCATCCTCGCGAGTGCAGGTGGCGCTGGCATCGGGTGAGACGTTGGAAGCGGATGCGGCCATTTTAGCCCTGCCCCTGCCTGCCGTGAGGACAATCGAGGTCAACTTGCCTGCCTCGCAAACCGCCCTGCTGAATCAAATCAACTACCACAAAGTGGTGCAGCTCCACTGTATCGTTGAGGCACCCTTTTGGGAGGCGAGTGGCTGGAGCGGCTCTTGGTGGACCGATAGCCCGCTGGGCAGAATCTTTACCCGACCCATTCCCAATACCCCCCGCTACAACATGACGGTGTGGATTAATGGTGATGACTGTGACCACCTTCATGCGCTGGATGAGGCGACTTGCACCGAGACCATCACCCAAGCGCTTTGGCAACTCGTACCGGAGGCGCGTGACGTTACCTCTGCGGGCCAGTTAGTGAGGTGGAGCATGGACCCTTATGCGGGTGGCGCTTGGGCGCTTTGGCGACCCGGTCAAGCCGGCACAGCTCATGGAGCGATCCGCGCGCCGACCGGACGACTGTTCTTCGCTGGCGAACACACGGCAGAGGCGTATCGCGGAATGGAGGGCGCTATGGAATCAGGGGAGCGTGCGTCGCTGGAAATCATGCGGGTGCTGGCATGAGACTGCGGGTGCTGGCAGTGTTCCTAAGCGCTGTGCAGCTTGGTTTGCTGAGTACCAGTTTACAAGCCGCCCCGCTAACCGGTGAGCAACTGTACGATGTTGCCTGTCGCGCCTGCCATAGCCTAGGAACCGCCCCAGACCACCGCGTAGGGCCACCGCTGGATGGCCTGTTAAATCGGCAGGCTGGGACAGTTGACGGATATCAATTCTCTGAGGCGCTTCGCACTTCAGGATGGGTCTGGCGCCTGCCCACACTGCTTGCCTGGCTGACAGATCCTGATGCTGCCATTCCAAATAATGCGATGAACTACGTGAACCCGCTGACCGCCGAAGAGACCCAGCGATTGAGCGAGTGGCTCCTGCAACAACCGTGAGACTAGCAATCGTCGAGACGATTCTCCCAACCCGCCAACAGTGGCATGGCAGCACTCGGTTCTCGCTCGGCAAGGTCGATGCCTGCCTCGAGCAAGGTCGCCCAAGCGAGGCAAAGGTTCGAGGACAGCACCGGTCGCGGCAAAACTCCCGACAGCTCGGCAACCAGTCGCAGTGTCGGGAGCCCTGTCCCAGTGATCAAATAAACATCTGCCTTGATGCTGTACCAGCGAGTCCTAATACGCTCTGCCGCAGTCTCGGGAGACAGTCCATAAATCGCTCGCGTATCTTGCTGATGCGGATCAAGAGAAAACCGATCGGCCAGTGCGAAGCCTCGCCCCTGCCAGTGCCTTTCGGCGGCTGCCAGAAGCCACTCAGGATACGGACAGATCAACGCTATCGAGCGAGCGCCAATGTGGTTCAACGCGCGCTCAATGGCTGCCGCCGCAGAGATCACAGGCTGCTGGCGGCGGGTGCTCAATGCGGCAAGAGTGGCTTCGACAGACTCGTGGCCAAGAAGATAACTCGATCCCGTGCAGGCCAGTCCAACAGCTCCCATTACCAACGTATCAAATCGATCGAGAGTCTGGCCAATATCAGTAAAGTAAGCGCGCAATCGGTCTTCAGGGTCAGGCGCGTCACTGGCCATACGCACCGTTGCGCAGGCGACGCCTCTGGGCAAGAGCGCGCGAAATTCTGTTTCCGCGGTCACGTTAGCCTGCGGCGTGGCGATACCGAGGGTGCCATGCCGACCGTAATACCCCTCGCCCATTTGCAACACCCATTGCCTGCTCATGCACTGCTTCGCAATATAGCATGGCAGTTTCTACCGAAGACCTTACCCACCCTGAACGCTGTGGTAATGATACTCACCCGAGAGTCGCTGCATCATGTCTGATTCACAGGTCACGATTATTGGAGCCGGACCGTCCGGGCTAACGCTCGCCTGGTGGCTGGTTGAGCAAGGGATCAGCGTCACCGTATTGGAGCGCGAAACCGCCATTCCCAAGGATATGCGCGCGTCCACTTTTCATCCCGCTACCCTCGATCTCCTTACCGATTCAGGACTCGCCACTGCGCTCATTGAACGAGGCACAGTAGTGCCACAGTGGCAATATCTGATTCACCAGAGCGGGGAACGAGCGGTGTTCGATATGAAGCACCTCAGCGAGATGACCGCCTACCCTTTTCGCTTACAGTGCGAACAATTTCAACTCACTGAACTGCTGGCAGAAAAGCTAGCAGAGGAGCCTCTCTGTGAGCTCAAGCTCGGAGCCACTGTGCAAAACGTCATTCCTGAGACCAGTCAGGTGACCGTCCAATACCAGTCCGCCGGCGAAAATAAGGATATCGTTTGCGATTGGTTGATCGCCGCAGACGGTGCCAGTAGCCGGGTGCGTCGATCTCTCGGACTCGATTTTGACGGTCAAATCTTCCCAAAAACCTCTATTACCCTGGTGCTTGAGCATCCGTTTGAAGACGATATCCCCAACCTCCTGGGCGTCAATTATGTGTGGCTGCCTGATCGCCACTACAGCTTGATGCGCTTGCGGGATACCTGGCGATTGACCTATTCTCCAGAGCAGGATCAGGATATCGAGACCGCATTGAGTGACGAGGTAGCACGCACCCATATTGCTCGAGTCTCCCCACGCGCTCGCAATACAACCATCCTCAATCGGAACTACTACACCCTGCACCAGCGTTGCCTCGAACGCTTTTGTCACGGACACATCCTGTTCGTCGGCGACGCAGCGCATCTCAACAGCCCGGCCGGTGGCATGGGGATGAACAGCGGCATCCATGATGCTCGGTCACTGGCAGATCACCTAGTGCCCGTACTTAACGGAGAGGATTCGGCACTACTCGAGCGCTATGATCGACGCCGGCGCACCGTTGCGCGAGAAGAAGTGCAGCGCCTATCGGCGCGCCACTATGCGAGACACCGCGAGACCGAAGCGAGCAAACGGGTGTTAATCTGGAGGGAGCTTCAGGAAATGATCAATGATCCGGTGAAGCATCGCGATTTCCTGCTCGATGCGGCTATGATTCGATCACGCCAACGAGAAAAGACGATTGAATGAGGGTGACTTGATGATCACTATCGACCAAGCAATTGCCGAAAAGAGGCTGGTCCTCCCCGAGGTCGTCACGGGGTATATCGACGCCGAATCGCTACCCATTGATCCGCATGCGAATCAGCTGGCAGTGCACTTTCCCGGGACGGGGGAACCACTGACCTTGCTTCAGGAGGATGATGCCGAGACAGTGGCGCGAGCCGTTGCCTGTGCACGAGATAGCTTTCAACAAGGTGATTGGTCACGAAGCTCTACCGCAGCGCGACAAGGGGTTTTTCGCCGAGGGGCGAAACTGATCCGCGAGCATGCTGAGGAGCTCGCGTTACTGGAATGCCTCTGCGCGGGCCTTCCCGCTTCTCACCTGGCCTCTAGGCAAGTCCCGAGAGCCGCCGACAACCTCGACTTTTTCGCTGACTATATCGCCGTCATGGCCGGCGAAACCTTTGAGCAGATGTCCGGATACCAAACCACCGTCACGCGTCAGCCGGCGGGCGTGGCTGCTTTGTTCGCCCCGTGGAACGCACCGCTGGCCTTAGCCAGCATGCAAATTGCTTCCAGTTTGGCTTTCGGTAACACCTGTGTGCTGAAACCTTCTGAACATACGCCGCTATCGATTTTACGCATGGTGTCACTACTGGAAGAGGCGGGCCTGCCGCCAGGTACGATTAATGTCATCAATGGCACCGGCATGAAAACTGGCGCCGCCTTGGCCGGCTCTGCCGATATCGATCGTATTGCCTTCACCGGGGGGGGAGCTAGCGCACGCCAAGTGATGGCAGCGGCGGCCTATCACCTTACTCCCGTTCATTTTGAGCTGGGCGGCAAGTCCGCGAACATCGTGTTTGATGATGCCCATTTTGAGCGGGCCGTAGATGGCTCGTTAGTCAACATCTTCAGTAACAGCGGTCAAATTTGTATTGCCGGATCACGCATTTTGGTGCAACGCGGGATCTCAGAGCGCTTCATCGAAGCATTCGTAGCGAGAACCCGATCGCTGAAAGTAGGTAATCCACTGGATCCAACCGTAGAGGTGGGCCCGATGGCGTTCAAAGCCCACTGGGAAAAGGTCCTCGACCACATCGCGCGGGCAAAAAGCGATGGCGCAACCTTGCTCTGTGGAGATGAGGCCCTCACTGACTGCGGAAACGGGTACTTCATCACGCCCACCGTCTTTCAAGTCGACAGCAACCAATTGTCGCTGTGCCAAGAGGAGGTCTTTGGCCCGGTGGTCAGCATTCAGATATTTGACGAAGACGAGGAGGCCTTCGCACTGGCCAATGACAGCCGATTTGGCTTGGTGGGCTACTGCTGGACTAACGATCTCACGCGCGCACAGCTTTTTCAGCAGCGTATCGAGGCAGGTACGCTCTGGATTAACACACCATTGGCCCGCGACCTGCGCGCACCCTTTGGTGGCTTTAAAGAATCAGGGATTGGTCGTGACGGGCCGCGTCAGGCAGCTGAATTTTTTACTGAGGAAAAAGCCACCATCACTGCCTATGGCAACACGCCCATTAGAAAACTGGGGTCCCTCGAGGCACCATAACAGGCACGATGGTAAATTCAGACGAGAGCTTGCGCCTTGTGTGCTCACTGTTGGTCGAAGACTCCCCCCTACTCTGGGTGGAGTCACTGCATCAATAAGCGGCTCTTTGCTGCACTGCTACCCGAGGGCCTTTGAAAGGCGACAACAACCCCCAAAAAAATAAGAAGCAACCAACGGTGGGGCGTTTTGATTGCTCTCACAATCATCAGTGAACCCACCCTACCAATACCCCAAAACAGTCTAATCGCTTGTTACTGATCTTTCAGTTTACGAACTCAGGCATAGGCCAGCACTAAGAAAAAAGCAGCCTAATGGGGCTGCTTTTTTCAATGCCAGTTGACACCTTATGCCTCGACTCGCTGACGAAGTTTAACCAGATCAGAAGTCCCAGCGTAATCTCACGCCAAACTCTCGCTGATCTCGCATGTGGATGTGCACACTCTCAACCGCAAAGTTATACGCAAAGGTGGTGTCTCTGACATACTTACTGGTATCGGCAATATTGTTGCCCCCAGTTGGCGCATCTTCATCGGTCAGGTTCGATACATAGGCTTCAAGACTAATGCCGTTGTCCATTCGTACGCCCACCCGGACGTTCAACTCTGTCGCATCGGGGATTTTCGTGAGATTGGTCACCTCATCGTAATAGGACCCGGTATAGAAGAACTCCCCTCGGGCGTACGCGCCACCGATCGGAGTATCAAAGTCATAGGTCGCAATTAACGAACCGATCCACTCCGGGTAACGCGCTGCCTGCTGACCGGCACAGGATAAACCCGGGCCAAAGACATCATTGAAATCGCCGCAATCGCCGTTGGCAGGAAAATCGGAAATTTCCGCCTTGGTGTAACCCACCGCCGCCTGCAAAAGGAGACTATCGATGGCTCGGTAATTCAGATCAATTTCGAATCCATCGATGTCACTCGACGTGCCGTTACCACTAAATGCAACCGTGCAGGTTTCCGTATTCGGTACGCCATCACCATCGGTATCGCCAGAACAACTGACATCAGCCGGAATAACGCCGAAGCCAGAATACACCTGATCAGAGCGCTCCATATGAAAAACCGCGAGGTTCATGGCGAGCCGGCCATCGTTCGAGGAATACTTCCAACCTGCCTCATAGTTTTTGAGCGTTTCTTCCTCGTAGGTCTCACCGATCCCTGGCGTGTCAGCATTGAAGGTTGCGATCTGCTCGGGAGTCGTCAGCTTGGATGCCACCTCAGGGTTGAAGCCGCCCGGCAGGGTGCCCTCGCTATAGTTTGCATATAACATGTGGTTGTCGTTCAACTGATACTTCAGCACCACTCTGGGCAGCGTAGACTTGAACTCTGCCGGTGCAATATTCTTGCCCGCTGCGGCATTCACGTTGGGATCATTGATCTCGTCTTCTTGACGTCTCACCTCAAGGGTCAAATCAAGCCTATCGGTGATTCTAAAATCCACCGAAGCGAAAATGCCGGTGGTATCTGCCTCAATCAGTGAAAACGCCGTATCGGGATTGCGGATGTCGGCAAACCAATAACCCGCACTGCCGCTGAAGTCGCCAAAGTATTGGTCATAAAAACCGCCATGCGCTTTGGATGACATCTCAACTTGAGTCGCCCCAATTGACCAATCAAACCGGTCGCTGGTGCCCGATAATCTGACCTCAAAGGTTTCGTCCTCGGTCACTCTTGCGTTGTAGACATGGAAACCAAATGCGCCCGCCGCATCAAAATCATGAAACAGGACGTAATCATCCTCATTCTTTCCGTAGGCTAGATTCAAATTCAATGAGTCGGTCATGTCCCATGAGACGATAGCGCCAAAGCGCTCCCCGTCGCCAGACTTACCAAAACCGTTGTGCGACAGATCATCAAATGAGTGATCGCCAATAGGGGCATAACCGTCTCCCGAAAGTCCCGCCCAATTTCCGCTGGCGTCTCTCAGCTGACCGGTCGCCTTACTGAACACATCGGCAGAAGATGACGCGCCGATCGCGCTGGGAATGTTGACTGCACCTTTGTAAGCGGACTCTAAGCCGTTGACAAAAAAGCAGCTGAAACTATTAATGGCAGGAGTGGGTTCAGCGCAGAAATTGTGCTCCGCCAATCCGCCTACGACGGCATAGGCACCGGGACCATCATCGTCTTCGTATGATGACGCCCGAACCATAATGTTGAGGTCATCTGTCGGATTGAAATCCAGCATGAGGCCGTAAGCCAGCGTCTCCTCATCCCCTAATCGCTGCCCTTCAACGAACGCATTATCGTAGTGGCCTTCTTTGTCGGTATAACTGAAAGTGGCTCTGGCTCCCAGGTTACTGGTTATCGGGCCTTCAATATAACCCGTCGTAGACCCCTTACTCTTAGCGCCGTAATCAACCTCGATCCCCCCTTTGAGTTCGTCGCCAGGCCTGCGGGTAATGATGTTGATGGCTCCCGAGTAGGTATTGCGACCAAATAGTGCCGACTGCGGGCCCTTGATCACCTCAATACGCTCTACCTGAGTAATGGGCAGACTATGCAAGCCTGATGATACGATGAGACCGTCGACAAACACCGAGCTGGTTCGCTGTAGCGGGCTGGACGCATCAAAGGTGACGCCACGAAATCGTGGCATCAGTACCGTGCGCGCGTTCTCATTATTCATTGTCTCGACGAATAGGCCAGGCGCGGTCTTTTGCACGTCGACGAGGCTTTTAAAGGCGCCCGCCTGAATCTCCGCTGCACTGATTGCCGTGATAGCAATGGGTGTCTCTGAGAGTGATTCCTCACGCTTCCGGGCTGTGACCATCACCTCCTCAAGCATTGCCTCGGTCTCCTGCGCAAAGGCAGTCGACACGTGGAAAGATGTGGCTAAAGCGGCACTCACTGCCAAGGCGATCGGGGTATTTTTTATAAAGCGCATAGTGGACTCTCCTGTGTGATCTGCGGCGCATTGGGCCCGACTCTTCAGCCTAAACGCTCTTAGTTATATCAATAGATCTTTTGTAATACCGATGTGCAGGTTTTGTCAAGCTTTAGGAGAGAGAAAGGGGCTTTTCAACACCGTTTGCGATGGCATGACCATCTCACTCGCCTCGATCGAGACAGTCTCAACCGGGCTAACCGTGATTCGCCGTTCTAAAAAATATCAGACAGCTCGAGATCAGCATGGCGCTGCTAAGACCCTTGCGTTAACGGTTGGGCCATCGTTATGGCGCTTATTGCTCTGTCGGCGCGCCACCACGCCATCCTGTCATCAAAGGCTCGTCATAGGGGTGCTGGGGAACCCATATTGCGCGCCCTCTGCAGCGATAGTGCGAGGTGACGATTGTCGGCCGGGATTCTCAGCAGTCCACTCATTATCGCGCGGCAGGGCACGATAAGGGCGCAAAGGGAGCCGAATGGCCGTTGATGGGGAAAATACCCGCCAGCCTCAGTCTCTTACCGGTGGGGTTGGCGACCTTTCGTGAATCGGAGAACGCATTCAGGGGACTGCGCCGCCTGTCAGGATGGTCTCGATGACATCCCGCTGAATCTTTGTCTTTTAAGTGGTGCGGTCTAACCCGAATCAGGCGATATCACGCCGCTTTGGCTTCCTCTTCAACGCTGGTATCCCAGGCGTTAGGCCATTTTTCTCCCACTGCGGCCAGATGCTTAAACAATGCGCGAATACGCGCCGACTGTCGAAGATCTTTATGATGGAGAATCCAAGTGTGTCCCCAATGCGCTGAAGGCACGCCGGGCAAAAGAATCAAATCGGGGTGCTGCGCCGCTAGAAAACAAGGTAACGCCGCCACGCCCAGCTTGTGCGTCACGGCAACCATTCGTGGCGTCAGACCATCGATTAGGTGGCGGCTCTCGAGTCCGAGCGTCTCCGGGGCGGGTAAGTCTCCAAGGGTCAATTGGCTGTGCGATGCTCTAATACACGTTAACTCACGTTGGCCTCTAGCGGCCTCACTGAGCAAGTCCCTATGCACATAATAGCCCAAAGAGATTCGGCCAATCTTGATGCCCACGATATCTTTTGGGGGGCGTTTATCTTTCGGGATCCCGCGAATCGCAATATCGGCTTCACGCCGCGCTAGGTCCACCGGCTGATCACTCACGCTAATGTCGAGTTCGATCCGCGGATAATCCAAAGCAAACTCAGCCACGCTCTCCGATATGTGGGTAACGGGGGCGGCGGGCAACGATAATTTGACGCGTCCATTGAGCTCTGAGTCTTTTCCAGAAACATGTCGCTCTGCTTCAAGCAGCGTTTGTTCCACTGCTTGGGCAGTTGGCAGTAATTGATCACCCAGCGCTGTCGGCGTGTAGCCGTCAGGAGTGCGGTCGAACAACTTCCCGCCAATGTGCTCCTCCAAAGAATCGAGACGGCGCATCACGGTGGTGTTGCTGACACCCATTGTGCTGGCCGCTTTACGTGTTGACCCCTCTCTCGATAGGGCCAGTAACACTTTTAAATCATCCCAATTCATCCCTACATTCCTCAACTTTGGGAGTGTTACCGGCCACATCAATTAAGAAACCAGTACCTCGCCGTTTTTATCTTTCAGTACCACTTGCTGCTCTGTTGCGACGTCGCTTGAGCATTGAAGAGACATGGACGATTGACCCTCTGGGCTCACCTTGAGCTTTAACGTGGTGACCCCTCGATAAGATTTGGTGCCGTACATCCGCACCCGAGTATTCTCACCATACGCTGCTTTGAGGGCGGCCTTGCAAGTCGCCAATTGTTCACTGGTATCGGCCATAGCCCCGCTAGAAAGTAGTCCGGCGGTGGGCAGAGCAACCAGCAATTTAACCACGGTTTTAATCTTCATAATGAACCTCCAAGTTAGACACAGAAATCAAATTCATGCGCACTATACGAGGATCATTAATGCAACGACTGTGATTTATTTAATCACCGGTGATTCGTTTATGCAACACCTCAATTTACTGGCAGGGCTGGCGCTGAGTAAACCTCATCAACCTCTATCAAGGCCGAGATCTATCTTCCGTTTCGGCATTGTTTGTTGATCCAAAACCCTCTGACTGAAAACAGATTGGCTTGGCACGTGGTTACCGCCACCACGCGCGCTCACCCCTCAAGCAAAAAGGTCACAGGCCCATCATTGATGAGAGACACCTGCATGTCTGCACCAAATTGTCCGGTTGCAATCGGCGTGCCACTCGCATTGAGCGCTTTGATCAGCGCCTCGTAGCAGTACTCGGCCAGCGCAGGTGGGGCGGCGGTTGAAAAACTGGGTCGATTGCCCCGGCCCGTATCGGCCGCGAGCGTGAACTGGGACACCAGCAAAATACTGCCGCCTCTATCCACTACGCTCAAGTTCATTTTACCTTCTGCATCGCCAAAGAGCCGATAACTGAGCAACCGCTGTGCCATTCGCGCGACCTGCTCATCGGTGTCACCCGGCTCAACTCCTATGAACACTAATAAGCCTGAGCCAATCTCACCCACGACGTTATGTTCGACCCTCACCGATGCGCAAGCGACCCGTTGAATCAGACATTTCATTGTTTGAGTGGTAACAACGGGTGCTCAGCCACAATATGCTCGAGCAGGCATCGGCAAGCGCTGGTCACCATCTCCAGCACATGGGTAAAGCCCTCATCACCGCCATAGTAAGGGTCCGGTACCTCAGCACCCCAATCATCGGTCCAATCGAGCAACAGCGATAAACGAGAGAGATAGGCTTCGGGGCAGCTGTTTTGCAACGCACTAAGGTTTTGGCCGTCCATCGCAATCACATAATCGAAGCGCTCAAAATCCTGTTGTTGGACTTGTCTGGCACGCAGATCCGCCATATCAAGCCCCTGTTCAGCGGCCGTCTC